>JALVJU010000295.1 GCA_027034005.1 Marinilabiliaceae bacterium | reverse complement strand
GCCCCAGACCATTTGCCATTATCCTTGGTTCTAAAAGACTACCAATAACGATGTTTACAACAAGATAAATAACTGCCGTCCAGATGACCCCGAACGTACCCAACTGAACAAGCGCCAGCAAAATGGCAGGAACAGCAGCAAGCAAAGAGCCAATATTAGGAATGTAATTCATCAAAAAAGCAATAAGCCCCCAAAGTATGGGATAATCAACACCTACAATTGCAAGGCCTCCTCCTATTAAAATACCGGTTGCTAAACTGGTAAACGTTTTAATGGTGAGATAGTGCCGCACACCATGTATAACTTTATTAAACTTCTCACTGTCAGATTCCGGATTGCTTGAAGTAAGCATTATTTTTTTCGGCAATGAACTTGCTTCCATCAGAATAAAAAACACAGTAAGAAGTATAAGAAGGGATGTACTCATCAGATTACCTACCCCATTCAACACATCTGCTGTAAAAGAAAGAACTTTCCCGCTGTCAAAACTTTTAAGGATACTGTCATTTCTGAATTCAAAACCGAGACTTCCCAGTGCCCCCATCCATTTTACCTCCAAGGCCTGCAGCTTATTTTGATAAGTTGGAAGATCCTGAGTAAAAGACGCTATTGAAGTTCCTGTCACCCCTCCTATCAACGTTATGAATACCAACATCAACAATAGAACTATCAATACAGACAGCGCATTTGGGATTCCCTTTTTATTTAACCATGAAAGCGGGTATGCACCGATTATACTGATAAATAATGCGAGAAGAAAAGGTGTTATTATTGGTGATGCAGCCCTCAGTCCTGCAAGTACCACAACCAAAGCAGCCAAATGAATCAACGGGCTTTGTTGCAGATCTAAAGTTTTTTTCTTTATGTCTTCCATCTTATTCTATATTTCTGATTTACAAGATAGAAAAATTAATATTGTCCTCAAAGTACATGATCATTATCAAACAGATTACACAAAAAGATTTACCGATCAATTCTTTGTCGCATCTTCCCTTCCTGCTCCGGTGACCAGTATCCGCAGTTCAACCGCAGGAATACCGAAGTGTATGGAATGGTCAAACGAGTTTTGAGAACCAGCACATTAAAAGTTTTAGCTGATTCATCCACTTTCTTTATCAGGTCTTCATGCATGTCTTTTATCACTGTCCTGCCATAAAGCATTTCCCATAGTTTTGTTTTATAGTTTTCTATTCCTTTTGCTTCACTCTCGGGAACATAATCGATCTCGCGGTCAAGAAATACCTCAGGGAACACATGAGGTGCATCATCAATGGCATCCAATACTTCTTTTATTACTTTTAACTGATCTTCTCCCGTGTAAATAGTTTTGATCGCAGGTTTGCTTTGCAGCGGATAAGCTGCGTCCACTATAAGTATCCAGTTTCGGTGTCCCATAAGTAGCAACTCTTTTTTGAAATCTTCCTGCCAGTTACCGGATATATTCTGGGACATCACACTGTTTCCTGCAACAAGAAGAATTAAAGCCACAAGTTTTGAAAATCTTCTCATAAATTGTAATGGGTTTTAGATTAATCCGTTAACAATATTAGCAAAAACAAAACAATATCTTAATAAAATGACCTGTTTTTCAACTAAATATTTTACTGTAACACATTAATGCTATACTTATGGCTTCTGACTTTCACGTCCCGAATGCTCAGTAAATAACGTTTAAAGAATTAATTTTCAAGATATTTTTTGTAATTTTCACTTCTAATAGTCAGATTAGAATCGAGAACAACAATAACTCCCTTAGTCTATGAAACATATTAAACTCTTTGTAAGCATTTTCTTTATTCTTATTTCCACATCACAGGTTTTTGCCCAGACAGAAGAACCTGTCAACAGCAACCTGCTGTACGAAAACGGCATCTCCCCCAAAGTCCTTGACATGGCCGCCAGCCAGTTTATGCAGGATGGCAGTTTCAATAATTATGTGACCATAACCATTGAACAAAACGGGGAAACGAAAACATATGATCTCGAGATCATCTATGATCCCGAATATCAGGAAGGCATGGACATAAGGGTTATTACACCAACCGGCAGCCTGACAAAAAAAGAAAAGAAAGAGCTGAAAAGATACATAGAAAGAAGCCACTACCTGAGCCGGTCGTCCAGGGATTATCTTTATGACGAAGCAACCCTTAAAACTGTTCACAACAGCCATGGAGGAGCACCAGGGAATATCATCGGGGACGAATCAAGCCTAAAGGTCATAAAAAACAACAAGGACTCACTAATTCTTGAATACTTTTATCAAAAGAAAGACATTGATCCGTACCTTAAAAATGTGAAACGGTTGAAAGGCGAAATTTTCATTATTGATGGAAAGCTTGACAAAGTTGTCCTTACCAATTTTAAACCTCTGAAAAAGAAATTGATATCGTACAACAAAACGGTTCGGTTTGCAAAAACGGATGCAGGAGGATATATCATAAACTCTATTAACCTGTCGTACAAAAAAAAGAAAAAGGACGGTATCATTGACATTACAATGAAATCACAGACAACAGGTTATAAAAACAAATCGGGGAAAGAATTAAACTGGAGTAACAAAAGTAACCTGACACTGCAATCCGGAAATCTTGATACTATCAACGTAAAACTCGGAGGGCCGCTGCCACTTCTCGGCAAACAAGCCCGCAAAATAGGTTTTGAACTGCCCAGGCCGATAGGTGTTGCTGCCTTCACTCACATACAATCGCAGCAAATGAACATTATCAAGCTAAGTGTTGGTATAAATGGCGGAGACATGACAGATCTTGAAAATATCCTGGCTTTCGATGAGTCGGATGTAAAACTGAACTCCAACATGTACCTTGCAAAAGCTGATGTGTGGCTTTTCCCTTTCCTGAACATAATGGCAATTGTCGGAGGGGGCAGGAATGAGTTAATTGCAAAGTTGAAAGTTTCTCAGGAACTCATTGATTTCATCAACAGCATGCCGGGATATATCATCGACTGGCCCAACCTGCCTGAGTACTTACCTGTCAACAGTATGCTCACCACCGAGATATACGGAGGAGGCGCAACTCTTGCAGGCGGAGTCGGGGATTTTAACTTATCGGTAAACTATCAGCTCATGTTCACCAATACCGTGGAAGCAAATACCACTAACCTTGTGCACATAATTACACCAATGGCAGGTTACATGGCCCCGTTTGGATTGAACATAATGGCCGGTGCACAGGGACAGTTTTACCAAACTGAGCTAAACGGATTCTTCAAGCTCACCGACGGAAACGGAATGCCATTCACTCTCGATTATGTGATAGATTTTGAACCGATGAAATGGAACGGCATTTTCGGACTTTACAAAAGTTTCAGCAAGCACTGGGAGATGTCTGTCCAGGTCGGGTTCGGCCAGCGTACCTCTGTAACTGCCATATTCGGCTACAGGATATAAGTTAACTGTTCAACAAAACTATCGAAGCTGACGCTCCTTTGGGGCTTAATTCTACTCTCTTATCACAAACCAGGTTTGTGAATGAGCAGGTATCTCCACGTCAAACCATGCGTTATGGTCACAATCGATATTAAGGGGTAGAGGCGTTTCGTCCTGCTGAGAAATGGTTGCTTTGTATTTTAGCCCGGTGTAGTACATGTTCACTTTTATCCGTCTTTTTATCGGCTCAGAAAGGGGATTGTAAACCATCAGAAGCCCTTTCTCCTCTCCCGTAGGGTCTACATGCAGTATGGCATCGTAATCACGGCCGTCGGCCCGGCGTACGTGGATAATGTCACCATCAAGAATTCTTCGGTGTTTTTTGTAAAAATCAACCCACTTTTTCACAAGGGCCTTGGTCTCCTCTGTGTCATACAGTTCTTTGCCTCTCCATGCTGCCTGTACTCCTGCACCAAACAGGTTTGCAAGCCTCTGTTCGTAGCTATCGAGATGTTCATGCAAGGGCTCCAGGGTTGCTGCCGCCCCGCCTCCGTGATACTGCATCAAAGGCACATGCATCCATCCCATCGAGGGTGTCTTGAACCGTGTGCCGTCGTATATGTTCTGGCGCTCGATTATCTCCTGCTGTTTACGGGGCAGTGACCAGTTCGTCTCACGATAACCCATGCCCACCTTATTACTTCCGTTAAGGATATACCAGTCGGGCACATTCAGAAAGATCCCCTTCCCACGACACCAGTGATAAAAGTCTTTTATCACCCTGAACTGGTTCCACCGGCTGTCGTACAGGTCCCTGTGCCCGGGATGTTCGGTTGAAGCGCACACATCACCGGGATAAGAACCATCATGCTCAAAATTGTCGAATCCCGTTTTTTCAAGGAAATTATAAACAGTTTTAAAATAATTCTGCCCCCAGGCACTGCACAAACATGGAGAATTGCCAAATTTGGGCCTCATTCCCGGAGGAGAAACCACATCGTTGCCGCCCCCCACCTTCCGGCTTGCAAGCAGGGAGTAGCCGCCAAGAGTAACACCTTTCGAATGGGCATAGTCGGCAAGCTTCTTCATCCTGTCGATATTCTTTTGTATAGTATCCTCAATGTTAAAACCGCTGCCAAATGTCAGGATGACCTTCTCAAAACCAACCTCAGCACATTGGTCAACAACCGATTTTACTGCTTTTGTTTTTGCAAAACGGGCATGCATCATGACCGGGTTCTCAGTTACCCACGGCGCAATGGCACGAAACATCCTTCGCTGCTCAAGCCCCTTTCGTTCACGGTCACGGCTCGAATGAAGCTCCTCCCACACCCTGTGGCTCACAAATGTTTTACCAGGAGCAATTATTTGTGCCGGGCCATATTCAGGCCTTACTACAAGAAGACAAGGGTTCAAACGGTTCCAGTTTATTTGTGTTCTGTAAAGCGGATCGATTGTCCATTCGTATGCTTTTCCTTCCCCGTTCTCGTACTGCATGCCCCCGCCGCAGTCATAGTCTGTCTGAACAGTTATGTTAGGCAGCATCCAGTAACCCTTGTACGAAGGTTCGTTTCGCGGCTCAACAGCAGCAAGTATCTCACTTTTATAATGTTTGATAAAGATATCTTTCCCCGAACCATTGTTAATGGTTATCCATTTGCTGATGACCGGCAAGTTGTCGTATAAAACATAATGGACATAAACATTAATATCTTTCAGATAGCGATATTTTTCAAAGTTTGAGCTAGACAAACTTTCTGGCATCGAACCAAGCATCTGCACCTCCTTGATATGACAACGTCCCCGCTCACCTTTAAGATCGTTATCCGTTTTTCGACCCTCACGATCCATCTTTCCGGCCCTGACAAGCTTAGGCTTTGACTTTTCAGCAACACTTCCTACTTTGTTCCAGTTCTTTTTATCGTAAGAATAATTTGCAACAACCTTACCTTTATCTATCTCAAGCCTGAGCCACACCGGTTTTCCCTTAATTAGTCCCGGCATCTTCTTTTCCTTTTTACCATCAAAAAAACCAAACTGATCATGCCTCGGCCTGACGTTGAGTTTTACCACATGCTTATCCGGAAAAACAATTCCCACACCTGGTCCCCAGCTTACCGATCTGTCGGTACCGGGATCGATTTTTACAATAACAACCTTTGTCCCCTTAGGGATCTTCCGTTCGGCAAAAACAGCGGAATTGGCCAGTGCCATTATCTCTCCCGGCTTGCCTTCGTTGATGAACGAATTACGTTCATCGGCCTTGGATGCATATACCTTCCAGTTATCGAGAGATTTAAAGTCCTCACTAAAAAGCACTTTACGACTGGCATCGGTCATTTGATTTTCTATCAGGTAATTCAATGCTTCATCATCAAGGGCATATTTAAAAGTCAGCTCTTTCCCGGGAACAGGCCATGGCATATCTTTCGGCATCCACTCAAGACGTTTCTTCCACTCAAACCTCTTTTTATTTTCCGACACATTGTAATCGACAACTTTAAAAGCGCCGGGGTAAGCATTAAGATTCTCAAGCCATGTTTCCGAAAGGTAGTTATGGATGGGTTGTCCTGTAAGTCCCCCAACTTTAAATGTCATACCATCTATCACCACCTCGGCCTCCGGCCTCACGGAACGGAAAAAAGAAGTGTTTGTTGTAAGATTTTCCAGACCAACGGTCGCACAGTTTGGTTCAAGTGTGAAAGACCTTGATATCAAACCGTTCGAAAATACCAGCAAACCTTTTTCTGTTCGGTAAAGCTGCGCCTTGGCATCAACATTTCCAAGCAGCCAATCACCTTGAACAGTGACCTTTTCTTTATTAAAAAGAGGAAGTTTATCTGTTTTGAAACCAAAGAGAGCGGACAGTAAGATGACCGGCAGGAGAGACAATATTTTTTTCATGTCAAAAAATAATTACTAATTTAAATCCTTTTAATAACTCTGAGTTTATGGCTGTATGTTCCTTTCTCAGCATTAAAAATACCGATATGGTCAAGCTTGTCAATCCTGACACATCCCGAGGCATGTATGATATCTCCTCCTCCAAGACAGATCCCGACATGTGTAATTGTTCCCTCCTCGTTATCAAAAAAGGCCAGATCGCCTGCACGTGCTTCTTCTACAAAACTTATGGTGTCGCCCAGTTCAACCTGTTGTGAGGCATCCCTGGGGAGATCATTCCCCGCAATGCGGTGAACTACCTGGGAAAACCCTGAACAGTCCATTCCCATGAATGTCTTTCCTCCCCACAGGTAAGGAGAGTTTATAAAAGCTTTTGCAATATCATCAATATTATTCCTATTCACATCCTTTTTAATCCCGAAAGCCAGATAATATTCATTCCTTCCGATACATAAACTGTTACTATCGGAACCGTTAAAGAACAAAACACTACCTCCCGGAATGATCAGATTATGTTTGGTCGGTTCACACACAGCTTCGATAAAAGGATGAGGAACAACCCACTTTTCACTTTCTACCCACTTCTCCACTTCCGCATCAGAAATATCTACGATAAGTTTTCTGTCTATCCATCCATGGTAATTATCGAAAAGAGTGTTCACTTCAGCCCAGTTCTCCTCAATATTTAAAATTTCATAAGCATCTCCAAACAGCAGCTGACTTACCATCTCTGCCTTTTCTGAAGGCTCTGAGCGTAAAGGAATAAAACTGTAATTACAAATTGATAAAGCCATAAACATTTTATTTGGAACGCAATTTAAAACAATTTGCGCTTAGCAAAACTAAATTAAAGACTAAAAATATTGAAAAAATACCACTCTTTATATTATTTTAGTGAAGTAAAAAAAGAAAGCATGTCTAATTGGTTTAAATCCTGGAAAAAACACTCCAACTCTATATATAGGGTAATTGCATTTCTGGTAGCAATTGCCATTGTAACGTATTTGCTGCCCAAAACGGCAAAATTCAAATATGAATATTCCAAGGGACGTCCATGGATGCATGAGACGTTGATAGCTCCATTCGATTTCCCGATATACAAAAGCCAGGATGAACTAAAGAGGGAGAAGGACAGTATTCTGAACTCTTTCAGACCGTATTTTGTCCTTGATACAGCAATAGAGACAGCACAAATAAAAAAGTTCATCCAGTATTACAACCAGTCTGCTGATAAATTCAAAGCACAATATCCTATCCTTTTCAAGCGCAAAATAAAGAACAAGTATTACTATGAAAAGGTAAAGGAAAATATAATATACAGCTTAAAACAGGTTTATTTTAAAGGGGTGATAGAGCTGCCGGAACAGTATATCGACAAGCCTCCAACATTCGAGTTCAATTTGATCAAAGGGAATATTTCGGAACCTTACGGACTGTCAGAACTGTTATCACCAAAGGCTGCCTATCAGCTTATCAAGATAAACACCCTTAACGGGCTTGGCAATATGCCCCCAAAAGTCTTTGACGAAGCCCAGGCTTTCCTTTCCGACCTTCAGCTCAACCGTTTTATCTCTCCTAACATCAGGTTTGACCATGACAGAACAGAAATGGAGAAAGAAAATCTGGTAAAGAATATTTCGCTTACAAGCGGGAAGGTTCTTAAAGGACAAAGAATTATCGACACAGGTGAGATAATTGACAGCAAAACTGAGAAGATACTTAATTCCCTGAAAAAAGAGTATGAAGCCAGAATGGGAACAACAAAAGGAATGTACATAATTCTTTTTGCACAAGCACTCTTGATCGCTTTATTCTTTATCATAATCTATCTATTCCTGTACTATTTCAGAAAAGATGTTTACGAAAACCTCCTGTCAATTATTTTCATTTTGTTGATGGTGGTATTCCTTATTGCCTCTGTTGCAGGTATCCATTCTCTTGGCAGGATACCGTTATTCATAATTCCATTTGCCATTTTGCCGATAATAGTAAGAATATTTTTTGACTCACGTCTTGCTTTCTTCCTGTACATTATAACTATTATCATATCCGCATTCTTTGCTGGCAACAGTTTCCTTTTCGTTCTTTTGCAGATACCTGCGGGAATATTAGCTATATTCAGTCTGTTCATCATGGTTCGCAGGAGCCAGCTGGTACGTGCAGCATTTCTGATCTTCCTTACTTATTCACTCTTCTATGCTGTAATTTCTTTATGGCAGGAAGGCGACATCAAGAAAATAGATCCAAGGTATTTTGGCATGTTCGCAATTAACGGGGCCCTGATACTTCTGGCTTATCCCCTTATCGACATTTTTGAACGTACATTCCGTTTCCTATCAGACGTTTCACTGATGGAGCTGTCGGACACAAACCACCCTCTTCTGCGTATGCTTGCAGAAAAGGCTCCTGGCACTTTCCAGCATTCCATTCAGGTAGCCAACCTGGCACAGGAAGTGGCATACAAGCTGAATGCAAATCCGATGCTGGTAAGAGCTGGTGCAATGTACCACGATATTGGCAAGACAGTATCTCCGATCTTTTTTACCGAGAATCAAACCGCAGGCTTCAACCCGCATACTGAGCTTGATTTTGAAGAGAGTGCAAGAATAATTATCAATCATGTGGAAGAAGGCGTTAAAATAGCCCGTAAGGAAAATCTGCCGGAACAAATAATCGATTTCATCAGAACCCATCACGGCACAACCAAGACCAAGTTCTTTTACAATTCATACATGAACGAAAACCCTGATGCAACACCTGAAGAGGGAATGTTTACCTACCCGGGGCCTACTCCTTTCACTAAGGAAACTGCGATCCTAATGATGGCTGATTCCATTGAGGCAGCCTCAAAAAGCCTGAAAATTTATACAGATGATGAGATAGATAAGCTTGTAGAAGGCATCATTTCCTCACAACTGAAAGAGAATCAATTTATCAATGCTCCCATTACATTTAAGGAGATCACCCAGGCCAAAGAAATATTCAAGGAAAAGTTAAAGAACATCTACCACGCAAGGATACAGTATCCTAAACTAAAAAAGAAAAAAAAGAAAAAGGAATCCTCTGAAAAAAGTAAAAAAGAACAGGATTAATCAAAATGTAAAACCGGCATTAAAGATAGTACACAGATGTGACAGTCGAACTGACACATCCGTGATATTTATTTGAACCGTACCGGTAAAATTCTTTCCAGGTGCAAAGCACTGGGAACATTTGTGGTGTAATGTTAAGTATAAAATGACGTATTACTGCCCATCCCCACACCCTTAAGTTCCATAAAGGGAGCTTTCGCGCGTTGGCATTACCCGATAGGGGCCAGGGGTGTGGGAAGTATATCAAAACATCGCTGACATGACAGTAGTATTCAATGACATTTTAACCTCAGGTACAGAGCACCGTAACATCCCAATTATTAGAAAATGTTCCTGATCCTTAATTCTTCCCGGTCCTGAACGCACTGATCGCGTTTGAATGGTTCCTGGACAACACTTCTAGGATACGGGCAGCTTCCAGTACCTCTTCTGAGTTGGAAGCATTTCTTTGAGTCACGTTGTTCAGTTACTGCAAAGCGTTATTGATCTGTTCTACGCCCGACAACTGTTCCATCGATGCGGCACTTATCTCTTTTACAAGATCGGCTGTTTTGGCTATTTCCGGCGAAATGGCCTCAAGCCTTTTAAGTGATTCCTCTGATGATGTCAGCGTCTCCTAGGATACTGCATTGATCTCATTGGCCGCTATCTGGCTTCTTTCGGCAAGTTTACGTACCTCAGCTGCTACAACCGCAAATCCCCTGCCATCCTGTCCGGCCCTTGCTGCTTCCACTGCAGCATTAAGCACCAGCAGATTAGTCTGGAAAGCAATATCTCCGATAACTGATACTTTGGATGTGATATCCTCGAGGTATTTGGCTGCAACTTTGGTTGATTCATTACTTTTTTTGATTCCTTCGGCAGCGTTAACGGCAAAACTCTCTGTCTGCCGTGCATTCTCAGTATTTTGCTGAATATTTGCATACATCTCTTCCATCGATGATGACACTTCTTCTGCCGATGATGCCTGCTCCGTTGCTCCTTCACTCAACTCTATAGCTTCCCTATTCAGTTTATGGCTTGAACGAGATATCTCATTCGCACTTTTCGAGATATCTGCAACTATTTTCCCCAAATTATCCACCATCTTATTAAGGGCCATCATCAGCTCTCCCACCTCATCACGGCTTTTTACTTCGTATTTTGTACTAAGATCACCACTTGCCACTTTCTGGGCCAAAAGGATACCTCTCTCCAGAGGACGGGAAATGCCACGCGGCAGATAAATTATCAGAATGATGCCGATAATCAGAATCGAAAATATAGCAAGCACCATAATCCTTTTTTCCGATGTTACCGTAGCTACAGTAGATTATCCGTAGCCATTATCTGATCGATACCTATATCTGATGTAGCCCTGATCTCCCACATCACCTCTTTTGCCAGTTCAAACCTTTTGAGTTCTGATTTCCGGGCAATACTCTCCTTTCCTATAAAATCAATTAACCGGTCTGTGTAATCCAAGATCGAACTTTTAATATCTGCAGGAAGACCTTTTGCGGATATTTTACTTTTCAATTTCTCCAATTTCTTTTTTACATCAGCCATGCGGTATGTTTCCCTGTTGAACTGATATATCGATGTCATTGCTAGCATATCATAAAAACTGGCCAGAACCTGTTGTGCCCTGAAAGAACCTGAATATTTTGTCCTGTGCTTGTCCAGCACATCAATACCATCCAGAAGCCTGTTTCTTGAAGCCACCGCCTCTTTCTGTTTTGATAAATATTCATTTTCCGTTTCTGAGTATTTTTTCAGTAATAACTCGAATCTTGCCAGATCAATACCCTTTTTGCCAAGAATATCCTTATACTTCGCAAATACATCCTCAAGTTTAACAAAATCCTCATTCATCTTCTTATAACTTTCAACCGAACGGTCTTCGAAATATGGATTGCCGGTAAAATCGTAGTTACGTTCAAAATTATCTGTTTCCAGCCAGTACCGATCCAGCTTGTTTGCTGCACTTACCGCAGGAATGTGGGTATCGGAAAGTTCTGATATATCTTCATCGACACTGTTCAGGTTGTAATAAACAACCGCACCAAGTATCAGGATTATCATGAACATCAACAAAAATCCTGCACCAATCTTTGCTCTTATTTTTATATCTTTCCAACTCATATTTATCTTAATTAAATTCCACCTGACTTTTAATAGACTTGTATACTCTATAAATCCAATTTTGTTTTATAAAAATCATGAAAATTCTAAACCTTTTTTCCCGCAGATCAGTATAAGAGAACCAACCGGCCAACACAACCTGATATACTGTTTTTATTGTCAAAACATTAATTCAACGCAGATAAAAATATGAAAAGAGTATTGGATCAAATCATAATCATCTCAGTTTTATCACTGATAATACTGTCCGGCTGTTCTGACAACAGCTCCAGTGATGTTAAGCTCGCATTTTTATATTCATCAAAGGTTACGGACAGATTCAACAAGGAAAGCAACTTTTTCAAGCATGCAGCGGAGAAAATGGGGGCAACAGTTTATGTGGAAGAGGCCGACAATAACGAAGTACTCCAATACAAAAAAGCGTTGGCCCTGATAGATAAAGATATTGATGTTCTGGTTCTCATTGCTGTTAACAAAAATACTGCTGCTGCCATTGTCAGGGCCGCCAAGGATAATAATTAAAAGTTATTGCATACGTCCGCATGATCAAGAGCGACCAGATCGACCTGTTCATTACAGGTAATCCCAAAAAACTGGGCGTGGATATGTGTAATGCAGTACTTAAATATAAGCCCCAGGTGAAATATATAATCCTTGCCGGCGATAAGTTCGACAGAAGCGCTATACTTCTTCAACAGTCAATAGGTTCCATTCTTGCACCCAGGATAAAAAACAAAGACATTGAAATCCTGTACAGATCATATATTGAAGACTGGAGCGGGGAAAATGCTGCTTTTGAATTGAACCAGTACCTTTCGCTGTCAGGAGAAAAGCCGGACGTGATACTTGCTGCCTACGACGGCATAGCCGACCATTCGATAAAGGTCCTTGAAAAATTCGGCTATGACGATGTGCTTATCACAGGCCAGGATGCGGAACTCAGGGCTGTGAAAAATATTCTACGGGGAAAACAGCTTATGACCATTTACCATCCTTCAAAAATTCTGGCGGAAAAAACGGCCAGACTTGCTTTTGACATGGCCAAAGGTGAAATGCCCGATAAATCTAAAGTCAGTTATGTTGATAACGGACTGGCTTTGGTTCCCACTATCAGTATAAACGGAATACCATCACATTAATTATTACCTGAAGAAAACTAACGAATTTATAGCCTCCCCGTCATTGCAAATGAGGAACACTGAAAACCGATTACTGAATACCCCAAAAACGGTAACCGGTATTCAGTAACCGGTAATCAGTGGTTGACATACCGAATACTGACTACTAAATACTCCAAAAACGGTAAACGGTAATCAGTGGATTAAAACCAAATTTAACGAATACTGATTACTGATTACTGAATACCTCAAAAAGCGGTAAACGATAAGTAAAACGGTACCTTCATTGCGAGGAGCGTTAACAACAATG
>JALVJU010000294.1 GCA_027034005.1 Marinilabiliaceae bacterium | reverse complement strand
GTTGCAACAATAGGCACAACAATTCCCAAAGTATGGTCTGACAAACCGGAAACCACGTTAAAACGTTTTGCCAAATCAGGGATCATCGCCATATTGGCATCCTCAATCTTTGCAGGGTATTGTGAGGTGGTTTTTAACAGTATAATATCATTGTTTCCCATGTTACGACAGGTGTCCACGGCCAACTGAACATCTTCGTCGGTTGCTATGCCTGTAGAAATGATCAAGGGCTTGCCTTTTGAAGCAGTATATTCAATTAATGGAATATCCGTTATTTCAAAAGAGGCAATTTTATAAGCTGGGGCATCAAGCTCCTCTAACAAGTCTACGGCTGTTCTATCAAAAGGAGAGGAAAAACAAATCAACCCTTCCTCTTTAGCTGTTTCAAACAACTCTTTGTGCCATTCCCAAGGGGTATAGGCTTCTTTATATAAATCATATAATGTTTTTCCCTCCCATATAGTGCCTTTAATGATAAAATCTTCTTTAATACAGTCAATCGTTATTGTATCCGGAGTATAGGTTTGCAGTTTTATTGCATCTGCTCCTGCACTTTTGGCAGCTTTTATTGTTTGAATAGCTACCTCTTTACTTCCATTGTGGTTTGCTGAAAGTTCTGCAATAATAAACGTTTTGCCGGTTCCAACTTTAAAGTTCCCTATCTTCATGATCACTAAATTTTTCAAATTGTTTAATATCTATTCCAATATCCGATAAGTTTCTTATTTTATCTAACTGTATTGCCCCATTGGGGGTTTTAACTACAATTTTAGGAAAAGAAACTAATATAGTTCCATTCTCATCATCAAAATTGTACCCATGATCAGAAAAAGATATTTTATCAATAATTATTTTTTGACCCCGGTAAAATGTAAATGCTCCGGGATATGGGTGTGCTTGTGCCCTAACCCAGTTGAATATTCGTTCTTTTTGCCAATCCCAATTAATCAACCCATCATCAGGTGTCCTTTTCCCAAAATAAGTAGCATTATTTTCTTCTTGTTCGTAAAAAGAAATCGTACCATTTTTTAGCGAATTTAATACCTTCTCTACCAGTTTTGGATATTCTTCTGCATATTTTAATAAAATATCGTTCCCGGTATCATTATCATCAATCCTAATTTTAATCTTATCGATAATGGCTCCGGTATCACATCCCAGATCAATTCTATGTGCGGTAATGCCAGTATATTTTTCATTATTAATAATAGCCCATACATGCGGCGTTCTTCCTCTATATTTTGGCAATAAGGAACCATGAATATTGAATGTTAATTCTTTAGCATGATTTATAATATCACTTTCTATTAAAAACAAATAATTTATAGAGATAATTACATCTACTGGTTTATTAGAAATAAACTCTTTTGCTTTGCATTTACGTGGATTTCCAATAAAAACAGGAACGTTTTTTTGCTCTGCAAGACTTATTATATCATATGACTTCTTGTCGGTTAAAATAAACCTCACTGTATATTTTTCATATAACCTTTGGAACAGCTTAAATCCCAGATTTCCACTGACTAATAAACCAAGTTTAAACATATAATTTATTAATTAACAAAGTGTAACGCGTTTTAATTTTATTATCAACAACCTGCTCTTGTTTATTAATGAACTTTTTTATACTATTTATTTGTATTACATTACTTAAAGTTTTTACCAACTGCTCCTTTGTTATTTCTTTAAAATCACTAATCCCTTCAAAAACATCCAATTTCTGGAGCCCAATAAATATTTTCTGTTGATTATCAACATAAAAACCGGTAACAACAGGCATTTTCACAGCTAACACCTCATACAATATTGAACTTGAAGGCACAATAGCAAAATTGCATTCCTGCATTACGGCTAACATTTCTTTCTCTGATAAATTCTTAAAAATATTTACCCTTGTTTGCCTTTCTTGTAAAGCATAAACCTCTTTATGCCTGTACGCCGCCCCAACGACAACGTTAATTTTATTAATCTGATTTATTTGAAGCAAGGCTTTTGTTGCCTTCAGAGTTAAATCATAAATATCGGCCCCACCAAAACAGACAAATGCCGTGTCAATTTTATCTATCTCCCGTTTTTGTTTTGCCGCTTCAAGAAAAGCAGGCCGTAATATAGCATATTTCAGCCCTAAAGCAAACCGGGTATAAGGTTCTGCCGAATAATCTTCAGGTTTTATCCCCGGACTGTGGTTAATCACCAGATCGGCATACATGTGTTCCCTTACCAGGTCGTCAATATAAACCAATTTAAATCCAAAGTCTTTTATGGCTTTTTGATAAACTGACTTGAATTCGTAACCGTCTAAAATAATAAGGCTTTCCCTTGGTATATTTTCATTAAACCACTGCGGCTCTTCCTGTGTAGAAATATCTCCCGGCAAAACAAGATAGTCAAAACCGGCTTCTTTCACAGGGGAAAAGGTGCTATCACTTCTTAATAGAAAATGAACATCAAATTCATCCTTTAACATCTCCGCTAAGGCTATACCGCGATAGATATGGCCTAAACCTATGGAAAAGTTACCATCAACCCGGATAATTATTTTTGGGCTATTCATTTAGTAATTTATACTTAAGCTCTGCTATCTTCCAATCTTCTATAGTGTCTATGTCCTGTGCTTTTTCTTCCTTTATTTCAATGGCAGTTGTATTATTTGTCCACAATCTTTTGTATTGTAAGACAACATTGGTTTTTATCCAGTAAAACAAACCGGCATCATGAAATGAAGGGGTTAAATCCTGAGAACGTGTTATTAAATTCTCGGGCCAAATCATTTTTATTTTATCTCCTTCAAACTGCATGGCACGTTGAATAGGAAAACTGTATCTGACCACGGGGAAAACAGAATCATATATACTTTTTAATAACTTACTATACGAGTCCATCAGATCATCAGCCTGTATAAAAGGTGCCGTAGCTAATATGCAACACACATTCTCAAATTCAATATTTCTGTTCTTGTATTCGTTTAAGACTTCTATTAAGACATCTGCAATTCCTGCATAATCATTTGCATTCTCTTTACTCCTAAGAAAAGGCACTTTTGCCCCCCATTTTTTTGAAACTTCAGCAATCTTTTCATCATCCGTAGAAACCATTACCTCATCAAAAAGCCTGGATTTTAAAGCTGCTTCAATAGAGTAAGCAATAATCGGTTTTCCCAGAAAGTTCTTAATGTTTTTTTGAGGAATTCGTTTACTACCTCCTCTGGCAGGAATTATTGCTATATTCTTTTTATTTTTCATTTTTCACAAATTCAAGCACCTTGTCAATCACATAATTCTGCTCGTCATCTGTTAACGTAGGATACATAGGCAAACTCAGCGCCTTTTCATAATATTCCTCTGCAACAGGGAGATCTCCATTCTTCCACCCTAATCTTCGATAATAAGGTTGTAAATGAACGGGAATATAATGCACTTGTGCATAGATTCCGTTTTTTCGCAGGTAATCATACAAACCTTTTCTATTCTCAACCAAAATGATATACAAATGATAAGCGTGATATGTGTTATCTGCAATAAAAGGTGTTTTTATTTGTGCTATGTTTTTAAAAGCTTCATTATATTTCCGGGCTATTTCATTTCTTTTACTCACTCCCTCCTTAGCTCTTTTAAGTTGGGATACTCCCAAAGCACAATTAATATCAGATATCCTGTAATTATAACCTAATTCCTGCATTTCATAGTACCAGCCACCATGATCTTCCGTTAATAATTCAGGATCTTTGGTAATACCGTGAGTACATAAAAGCTTTAATTTTTTATACAGTTTTTCATCATTTGTAGTAATCATTCCTCCTTCTCCAGTGGCAATATGCTTAACAGGATGAAATGAGAAGATATGCAGATCCGAATAAACTCCATTCCCGCAAGATTGCCTGCTGTTCTTAGAATCTATAAAATACCCTCCCGGTGCATGGCAAGCATCTTCCAAGATCCAAAGGTTATACTTATCTGCTATTTGCCTTAATCTTTCAACATTTACAGGATATCCTGCTAAATCAACAGGAATAACTCCATTAAACGTCCCTTTGGGAGCATTCTCAAGCTTTTCTTCTAATTTATCTATATCCAACAAATAAGTATCGGGATCAATATCAACAAAGTCAACTTCACCTCCACAATACAAAACTGAGTTTGCACTAGCGGCAAAAGTAATGGGAGTGGTAATCACCTTGTCTCCGAATTTTGTTCCTAAGGCCAGGTTACATAGATGTAATGCTGTTGTCCCGTTTGATACAGCAACTGCATATTTAGCTCCAACATATTCTGCAAACTTTGACTCAAACTCCTTGACTTTAGGCCCCTGGGTTAAGAAGTCAGAACGTAATGTTTCAACAACAGCAGCTATATCCTCATCACTAATATACTGCCTTCCATAGGGAATCGCTTTCATAATTTAACAATTACTTAATACGTAAAATTGAGATCAACATATTTCTTTATTTTTTCTCTTAAAGACTCAACAGTTTCCCATTCTTTATTTGTTCCGGAATTATATTTAAATCCAAATGCAACAGGTTTAGCATTATGATGTTTTAAATAATCCTCACGTGTATGAGAGAAAGATACTGATGGTAGTATTGCGTAATACTTACCAAGCTCTATTGTATTAATGGAGTCTGTTTCCGTAATCATTTCTTCATGCAGTTTCTCCCCAGGCCTTATCCCTACATCTACAATATCACAGTCTGGGCAAACAGCTTTTGCTACATCCAATATTTTATATGAAGGTATTTTAGGAACAAATATTTCGCCTCCCAGAGCATTCTCAATTGCAAAGAACACAAGCCGAACTCCTTCCTCAAGAGAAATATTAAACCTCGTCATCTCTTTATGGGTTATGGGCAAAACTCCAGAATCTCTCTTACTTATAAAAAATGGGATTACAGATCCCCTTGATCCCATAACATTCCCATATCGTACCACAGAAAATGTCAGGTCCCTTGATCCTTTTATATTATTTGCAGCAGTAAAAAGTTTGTCTGAAACAAGCTTTGTTGCTCCATAAAGATTTATTGGAGCACAAGCCTTATCTGTACTTAATGCAACGACCTTATTAACATTATTGGTCAAAGCTGCATGTATTACATTCTCGGCGCCATCAACATTTGTTCGTATGGCTTCAGTAGGATTATATTCTGCTGTATCTACCTGTTTTATCGCAGCAGCATGAATAATAACATCAATGCCTTCACACGCTCTTGTCAAACGCTCCCTATCCCTCACGTCTCCAATAAAAAATCTAAGTTGGGGATAATCCTTAGCAGGATACTTTTGTTTCAATAAAAACTGTTTCAGCTCATCTCTTGAATATATAACAATTTTTTTTACATCTGGATAATCCTTTAGGATTAACTCTGTAAATTTCTTACCGAAAGATCCTGTTCCCCCGGTAATTAATACTGACTTGTTGTTTAGCATATCTTTTTTCCTTTAATATATAATTTCAACACTCTTTAATAAATTTTATTATTCTAATCTTTATCAAACCTCGGTGTTTTAAACTAATCTTGAGCAAAATAAAATTATATTTAAAATTATACTTGGACCTATAATTAGCAGTTAAACATATTTTTATTAAAAACTCTGAGCTATATTAGGCATATCTTATCATCTTTTGTATTCAGTAATAGTTAGTATACTATTTAGGGATATTCACATTAATTATCTATATTTATTTAATATAGCTCCCATTAAAAATTAATTGGTTATTCTGCATGCAAAGATCCCTATTCACAATTTTTCTTTATTAATCCTTTCTGCAAACAAAAAAATAAAATAAATCTACTTCAAATGAACTGTGCCAAACAATAAAACAGTAACCGATAATATATATTTGTGATTCAGTAGTAAATAATTTAATATTTATCTTTGGGCGACTATCAATTAGCCCTATCTAATTCCCATTAGTAGAATTAACTATTGTCACAATAGTAAGAGATAATGAAGCAAGAGCACTTGCCATTGATATCCATCCCGCAGCTCCCATTGGTTCCCGTATTGGTTTTTGAGGAACAACAATTTCTGATCCCGGGACTAATTTTGGGTATCTGTTGATCATAAATACTTTCCTGGTAGCTATAGCCGCCCCGTTAGGATATATGACATAAGTCTTTCTCTTTTTTGCATGCAGCCCAAAACCACCACTCTGATCAATATAAAATTTCAGGTTATGTCCGGGGACGTATGTTGCCATTATCGGGTTCAATACTTCCCCTGAAATTTTGATTGTCTGCTGCTCCCTTGGCACATTTATCTCATCTCCTTCTTTTAGAAAGATATCATCTTTGTTACCCGGGTTTTCAAGTACCTTTTTCAGGTTTATCGCTACAACATCAAATCCAATATCAGAGAATTTTAACGAGGTATCTTTTTCCATGAGCTCTTTTCGCAGCCTTAATTGTTTTTGGGTCAATTGTATTTTCCGTGTTAACATTGCACCTTCCGGGAAAGCATTGTTTGTCAGTCCTCCTGCCCTTATGATCATATCAGATATCCTCTCCGTACGACTGGTAAGGCTATACTGGCCTGCAAACTTCACCTCTCCCAGGACTGTAACAACCCCTCTTTTGCGGAAACCGGGAGCCCTTCTCACAAATACTTCATCAAAGGGCTCAAGTTCAAATTTTGCATCTTCCCCATTAAGCCTCAGGTCTCGTGATACAGTAAACTGAAAAACATGTGCAATTTGAGATGTCATGTTTTGCATTTCATCATAACTCAGCCTCCTTGATATTTCAATATATGAATCCGAAGCATATTCTGTAAAACCACCTGCCTTAAATATCAGGTCCGACAAGGTCATGTCTGCCTGATAATCGAACTCTCCCGGTGCCTGTACCGCCCCGTAAATTTTCACTGTTTGCACCTGGTGCAGGTCATTAATTGATGCAATGGTAACAATATCCTCACGCTTTAATGTATAATCCTTTTCTCCTTTTAGAACTTCACCTACATTAAAAGCTATATTTTGTAACGTCAGGTCATTTTTTAAACGTGTTATCAAACCCCGGTTCAAAAATACATCTTCACGTACACCATCTGCTTTGTCTATCAATTGTTTTAATGTAAGGCCTTCGGACAGTTCATAATTTCCCGGGCGATATACGGCACCTTCAATTACTACCTTATTCTCAAAACGTTGAAGAACAGCACCGGCATATATACTATCTCCGTTATTCATTATAAATGTTTTGAACTGATCATCCAAAACATCTTTGATCATACGCTCTTTGTTAGTGATACGGTAAACCTCTACACGCCCTTTATACGCATCTTCCTTAAAGCCTCCCGCATATTTAATCATATCTGACAAACTTTCCTTGCCCTTTGCCTCGAACAAACCTTCTCTTTTAAATTCACCGGCAACTTTGATCCTTTTTTCGTATGTAGGTATCATTATAACATCTGCATCTCTCAGTGGAATATTGACACTACTGTTCCCGTTTATTAAAAAGTCGTACACATCAAGATTGGAGACCACCTTGCCATTTCTTATCACTTTAATGTCCCTGAACGACCCATTCGCATTGGGGCCGCCCGATAAGTACAATGCATTAAAAGCGGTAGCTGTACCAGGTAGGGTATATGTGCCCGGATTGAACACCTCTCCGATTACGTTTACTTTTATGGCCTTCACCGTCCCCACATTCACAGAAGCAAATGTTCTAGGGTTGTCACTTGCCAGGTCACTGTATATAAGGGTGAGTTTTTTCAATATTATTCCTGAAGCATTTTTCCGGGTTAATCCTCCGATATGAATTGGTCCTACACCGGGAATGTTTATCATTCCGTTTTTATCAACATTTAATTGATAATTATGCTGAGAGGCCCCCCAGACATCAATTAACAATTCATCTCCGCTGCCTAATACATAAGAAGGTGATACAGGAATATTGACACTGGGTTCGAACGTGAGGTTTTTGTTGTTAAAAAAGGAAAAACCGAAAATCCTTTTATCTATCTTGGTTGAATCTATTTTTTCTTTAATTGATAGTCCTGTTGTATCAACATTAGAAAGAAAAGATGTAGATTGTTGATTTCCGGCCCCATTGCTCATTTTCAGTTCATTGATCCTTCGTTTTAAAGCACTTATTTGCTGTTGTGTCATTCCCCTGGCCTGGGCCAGTGTTACTGCCTCATTCTCTGTTAATCCACGTTTTTCTATCTCCTTAATGATTTGCATGACCTGTTGATCCGACAAACTATTTACATCCACGGATCTTGCATCAACATTTTGTGCATTTAACTGTGTAACAATACTTACAAAAAATAAAAGAAACCAAAAAAATAATATACGCATATTCAATTTGTTTTTTTTCTTCACTCTATTATACGCTCGCGCTTCCTAACTCACAACTACAGTTCATAAAGCAGGATAGCAATTTATCAATTAATTATGTATCAAATAACAAAAGCCACTCCAGCCTGTGCTTAAATCAGTTAAGACAATCTCCTAAAGACCTAAACTCAAAAAAATGGAACGGCAAATTATAATTTGACATGAATATATTCTATATTTCTAGTGTGCCAGGCATACTCTTTTTCAGTCTGCTATTGTCACACTCGGTATCATCAGCTAATTTATGGAAATTTCAATGAACAGCCAATAAATTCATTTATATAAACAATAATATATAATATTTTGTTCAGTACCAAACAAAACTATGTGGTTCGAATACTTATCGGCACATACCATTAACACAAAACGACTAAAAGCCGTAAGATCAAACCTAATTATGCAAAAGCACAAATATGTTTTGGGCAATAAAATTTTTTTATCAGAAACCTGGCCCTTTTAATTTTCTTTAAAGAATTTCTTCTGAAATAATAAAATTATAAAAATACCTATTGTTATGGCAGAATCGGCAATATTGAAAACAGGACGGAAGAAAATGAAAGGCTCACCTCCCTTGAAAGGCACCCATAGAGGATAGTGGCCTTTAATGATAGGGAAGTAGAGCATATCTACCACCTTACCATGCAAAAATGATGCATACCCTCCTCCGGGCGGGAACAGGGTGGCTACCTGGCTGTAGCTGTCACTGAATATCACTCCGTAAAAGACACTGTCGATAATGTTGCCTATAGCTCCAACAAACACAAGGGATACACTGTACAAAAGCCACTGATTGGCCCCTTTTTTGGCAAGTTTAACAAGGTACCATCCTATGAGCACCACAGCCACTATACGGAATACACTCAGAAATATCTTTCCGAATTTCCAGTCAAGCTCCATGCCGAAAGCCATTCCGTTATTTTCGACAAAATGAATTATAAACCAGTCATCAAAAACATGAATCTCCTGTCCGAGCATCATGTGGGTCTTTATCCATATTTTCACTGCCTGGTCTATCAGCAATACGACAGATATCAGGATAAAGGATTTTTTTAACGGTGACATCTATTCAATAATTTAATCAATAAACAAGAGGTGGCCTACCATGAACGATCATAAGCAAGCCACCCTTAAGATATGGATTTCATCTTATTATTTTACTTTTGTTTCTGCTTGGCTTCTACGCTTAATGTAGCATGAGGCACAACCCTTAACCTCTCCTTGGGAATCAGTTTGCCTGTCTCGCGGCAGATGCCGTAAGTCTTGTTCTCTATCCTCACGAGGGCTGCCTGCAGATGCTGGATGAACTTCTGCTGGCGCTGTGCCAGTTTGCCTGCCTCTTCCTTGGAAAGCACAGCTGCTCCTTCTTCAAGCACTTTGAAAGTAGGTGATGTATCCTGTGTATCGTTACCGTCTTCGTGAGTAATTATATGTCTTAACAACTCATAATCCTCTTTTGCCTTCTCCAGTTTATTGAGGATTATCTCCTTAAACTCCTGAAGCTCTTCGTCCGAGTATCTTTTTTTCTCTGCCATGGTTGTAATTTTTTAATAAATATAAACAAAATCCGGCTTTAAGCTTTCTCTATTTTCATATAAGTAACTATTCCGTTATCGACCTCTACGGATTTGGCTCCGGAATCGTTACATTTTTCTGTCAATAAAACCTCCTTTGCCAGCGTTTGTGATGCAATATAATCTTTAAACTTATTAATTGCCGAGTTTATTGCATCGTGTTGCTGAATTGTAAGAATAATTTTATCGGTAACATCAAACCCTGATTCTTTTCTCAGGTTCTGTATCCTGTTGATGAACTCACGGGCAATTCCCTCTTCTTTCAGTTCATCGGTCACATTTATGTCAAGGGCAACTGTCAGCCGGCCTTCACTTGCCACGAGCCATCCGGGAATATCCTCAGATAGTATCTCAACATCGTCCGGTGTGAGGGTTATCTCTTCGCCTCCTGCATCTATTTTACAACTCTGTTCCTTTTCAAATTTCGCAATATCTTCCTGAGTCATTTGGTTAATGGCTGCTGAGATGGCTTTCATCATCTTACCGTACTTGGGCCCGAGAGATTTAAAATTTGGTTTTATTTTTTTAACAAGAACTCCACTCGTATCTTTAAGGAACTCTATCTCTTTCACGTTCACTTCGGAAAGGATAAGGTTTTTAACCGCCTCTATCTGCTCTTCAAAACCTTCGTCAAGTATCGGTATCATTATCTTATTAAGTGGCTGGCGCACTTTTATGTTCACCTTCCTGCGCAACGAGAGTACGAGAGACGAGATATCCTGGGCATACTTCATTCTTTGCTCAAGCTCCTTATCTATCAAGCCTTCATCATACTCCGGGAACAGTGTCAGGTGTACTGACTCTGCACCGTGTCGCCCAGATATTTTATTCAAGTCAATGAACAGTTGGTCGGAATAAAACGGGGCTATCGGGGCTGCCAGCATGGATACTGTTTCAAGGCACTCATACAATGTCTGATAAGCTGCAAGTTTATCTTTATCGAACTCACCTCCCCAGAAACGCTTACGGTTAAGCCGCACATACCAGTTACTAAGGTTTTCCATCACGAAATCCTGAATAGCACGTCCGGCCTTTGTAGGCTCATAGCTATCATAACTCTCTTTTACATCTTTCACCAAACTGTTTAGTAATGAGATTATCCATCGGTCAATCTCAGCCCTTTCCTCCACGGGTATTGCCTTCTCTTTCCCCGTAAACCCGTCGATATTGGCATAAAGAGCAAAGAAAGAGTAAGTATTGTAAAGCGTTCCGAAGAATTTACGCCTTACCTCGTCAACACCGGCAATGTCAAACTTCAGGTTGTCCCACGGCTGTGCATTGGTTATCATATACCAGCGCAACGGGTCGGAACCATATTTTTCGATAACGTCGAACGGATCAACAGCATTACCGAGACGCTTCGACATCTTATTGCCGTTTTTGTCAAGGACAAGACCGTTGGAAATAATATTTTTAAATGCCACCGAGTCGAACAACATTGATGCAATGGCGTGAAGGGTGAAGAACCATCCACGTGTCTGGTCAACACCTTCGGCGATAAAGTCGGCAGGGAAGAACTCAGGACGCGGCAGCCGGCCCCCCTCTGTCCCCCCTAAGGGGGGAAGGTTGTGAAGGGTTTGTTTTATTTCTTCTAAAACCTTTTCAACATTCCCCAATACCTCCTCATTTGTAAAACGTATCACCTTGTACCCAAGACTTTCCAATATCTCAGTCCTCAATTTATCAGCTTCTGCAATCTCAGGATTTTTATGATATCCTCCGTCAACTTCTACTACAAGTTTCCTCGACAGACACACAAAGTCAACAATAAATTCATCAATCACATGTTGACGACAGAATTTATATCCTTCAAGATGTTTTCCTCTCAATGCCTCCCAAAGCACACTTTCTGCCTCTGTTTGATCCTTACGTTTTTCTTCGGCTAATTGCTTCAGCTCAGCATACATTGAAGCCCTCGCCGTCTGATACTTTGGAGATAACTCTCCCTCCCCTTGGGGGAGGGTCGGGGTGGGGCCCTCAAACGGATAATGATTTTGAGCATAAGGCATAGCTCCCGAATCGAACCACACATCGATAAGGTCAGGCTCACGGTGCATTGGTTTACCATTGTCGGAAACAAGAACTATATCATCAACGTACGGACGATGCAGATCGATCTTATCATAATTCTCCTTCGAATTACCACCTGCTACAAATCCTTCAAACGGATTTTTCTCCATCAAACCGGCTTCTATCGACTTCTCTATCTCTGACATCAACTCTTCAACAGAACCGATGCATTTTTCTTCCGAACCGTCCTCTGTCCTCCATATAGGAAGCGGAGTACCCCAATATCTTGAACGGCTAAGGTTCCAGTCAACAAGGTTTTCCAGCCACTTACCAAAACGTCCTGTCCCTGTCGATGCCGGCTTCCAGTTTATGGTATTGTTTAATTCCATCATCCTCTCCTTGAAAGCGGTTGTCTTGATGAACCAACTGTCAAGGGGATAGTACAAAACAGGTTTGTCGGTACGCCAGCAGTGAGGATAGTTGTGAACATGTTTTTCTATCCTGAATGCCTTATCTTCTTTTTTCAGCATCACGGCAATATCCACATCAATGGTAGGGGCATCTTCAGGCAATGTGTCATCATAAGAATTTTTCACATACCGTCCTGCATACTCCCTGTAGAGGTCTTCGTTGACATACTCCTTCACGAAATCATCCTCAAGGTCTTCTATCTTAAAGAACTTACCGGTCTTATCGACCATTGGCTGACGATTCCCGTCCCTGTCCAAAAGGATTAGCGGAACTATTCCGGCAGCTTTTGCCACACGGTCGTCATCTGCACCAAAGGTCGGTGCGATATGTACTATGCCGGTTCCGTCCTCTGTGGTTACGTAATCACCGGCAATAACACGGAAAGCATCTCCCATAGGCTTAACCCATGGTATTAGTTGCTCATAGCGTACACCTACCAGTTCTTCACCTTTGTACTCTCCAAGCACCTTGAATGGGATCTTTTTGTCGCCCGGCTTGTATTCAGCAAAAGGCAGTTCAGCATTTTCAGGTTTGAAATACTGATTGAGAAGGTCTTTAGCCAGGATAAGGGTCATTGGCTTCCCGGTGTATGGGTTGTATG
>JALVJU010000293.1 GCA_027034005.1 Marinilabiliaceae bacterium | reverse complement strand
ACTCGATGAGCTCAAAATGGCTGTTAGGCTCAAAGTATCGGTATTCGTCAAAGACATCGTAGTTGGGGAGAAGGGTTTTATGCGTTACGGCCTTTATCCCTCCATCTGCAAGGAAATAGGCAGAGTTAAAGAGGTTCTTGCCTTTTGCTTCAGGGTTTATGCTTGGCGCTCCCACCACTGCGGCAATATTGTCACAATGCTTAGCTATTTCGTAAACAGCATCTTCGCAGCTCTCAACAAACTCTTTTCTCTCAAGGAAATCATACGGCGGATAACCGCACACAGCGAGTTCCGAGAACACTACCAGGTCGGCATCCTGTTGTTTGGCATCATTTATCGCCTTGATTATTTTTTCGGTATTAAAGCCGAAATTGGCAACATGATAGTTTAATTGTGCTAATGCTATTTTCATCTGTTCATTGTTTTATCGCAGAGTATATCAAAAAACTATACCAAATCTCATTTCCACCCTGCGCATGATAGTTTTATCATCCACCTCCGAATTACTTGTCACATCCGTAAATCCTGAAAAATAATGCAGCCCGAAGGTCAGATATGTAGTTCCGCCAAGAGAGTAATCCATTCCTCCCCCGACCTGAAAACCGGAACCAAAAAGCTTAACTTCATCTTTTAATTTCTTCCCGTTACTGTCATGGGCAACGATATTAAATCCCATGTACAATCCCATCTCGGCATAAAACCGTGTCCTCCTGAAATCATTGGTAAACAGTTTCAGACCCAATGGTATCTGAAGATATTTCAATTTATAATCCAGGTCGACTACATCAACAACCTCACTGCCAATGTATGCCGGAACAGTGTCATTGTAACTAAGTTTTCCTCCTCCCGAGTTTACAACAATACCCGTGGAGAAAGCATAATTCTTATCAAAAAACCTATCGTAAAGAAGACCAAAATCAAAACCAAAAACATTTCCGTTGCCATCCACAGAATTGCAATCGGACTTCATCCAGGAGACCTGCGGGCTGAGTATAAATGAAAACCTGTTTCCCTTCTCACTCTGTGCCTCAATATTTGTAACCGAAACAAGTATTAATAAAAAAAGGATAAAAAATCTTTCCCTCATCGACTGAATTCTTAAAGTTAATATGACATAGCAAATTTAATTATTTACCCCAACAACACAACAAGCATCTTCAATATTCATTTTTTCCTGAAATATCATCAATAATTTTAGCCACATTACTAAATTTATACCGCATTAAACAAAAGTTATTTATCTTGTAGCACCCCGATTTAGAAGATCACGGTTTAAAGTAAGAGTAACGAAACTATAACCGATTGATTTTCTTACATCGATCCGTAATAAAAATTTTTATTACGGATTTTGGGTAAGAACAAATATTCAAACCATGAAAAATATTGTCTTCATATTTTTGTCAACACTGGTCATCTTAAGTTCATGTACCGAGTCAAGAAAAGCTCCCGATGTAAGCAATGTCAGTGTTGAGTTTAAACTGATACCATTTTACAAAGACCTGAAAGCCATTCCGCCTGACAGTGTTGAACAGTATCTGCCGGCTTTGAAAAAGAAATATGGCAAATATCTGGAAGCCATAAGTGTAAGGGTTCTGCATATTGGTTCGCCTGAAGATAAGAACTACCCTCAGCAGCTAAAGGCATTTTTAGAGTACGATGCCAACAAAGATGTTTTCAGAAAGATAGATTCGCTTTTCCCCGACATAAATGTTTTGAAGCCGGAGATAGAACAGGCCTTTAAGTATTGTAAACATTATTTTCCCGAAAAAAACTGCCCCGATGTATATTTTCACATATCGGGTTTCAACCAGTCCATTGTGGTTGATTCAGCATGGCTGTCGGTAAGCCTGGAAAAATACCTTGGGGCCGACTGCATCTTTTACGAATGGCTGGGTGAATATAAATACATAAGGCGGCAGATGATACCGGAAAAGATAGTTCCCGACATCATGAAGGCCATTGCCATGACTGAATTCCCATTCAATGCAAAAAAGTACAGCCTGCTGAACAACATGGTATATCAGGGCAAGGTTTTATACTTTGTAAAACAGACCTGTCCCGACATTGCCGATACCCTATTGTTCGATTTCACGGAAAAACAACTCAAGTGGACAGAGCAGTTCCAGTCTGACATCTGGAGCTATATGATAGAGCAAAAGCACCTGTTCAGCACCGACAGGATGGTCATTCAAAAATATATAGGTGACGGGCCTTTCAATTCATACCTCGGCAAGGATTCTCCCGGGAAGATAGGTGCTTACCTGGGATATGAAATTGTTGATAAATACATGACCAAGCATGACAATGTAACCCTGAAAGAGCTGATGGAAGATAACAACGGGCAAAGGATACTTTCCCAGTCCGGGTTCAATCCCTAAAACCTAATTGTGATTATTTCCCATTTAACCAAACCTGAAACAAATGAGAACATCCATAATCCAGTTTGCACCTGTTTTCGGTGATATTGATGAGAACATCAAAAAAATAAAGAAACTTACAAAAAAGATAAAGACTGTTGACCTGATAGTCCTTCCGGAGCTTGCATCAACAGGATACAAGTTCAGGGACAGGGATGAAGCCATAGTTCTTTCGGAGCGGTTACAGAACAGCAGGTATCTGGAGTTTCTGTCCTCCATGGCATCAAAAAAAAGCTGTTACATCATTTCCGGGTTCAATGAACGTGAAGGAGAGAAACTGTACAACTCATCGGTACTGATAGGCCCGGAAGGCATTGTCGGTGTGTACCGCAAACTGCACCTTTTCTGGGACGAGAAAAAAATATTCGAACCGGGTAACCTCGGATTGCCGGTGTTTGATACTGAGATCGGAAAGATAGGCATGCTCATCTGTTTCGACTGGATGTTCCCGGAAGCATGGCGAATACTGGCACTAAAAGAGGCTGCAGTCATTGCCCACCCTGCCAATTTAGTGCTTCCCTACTGCCAGTCGGTAACGCCATCCTACTCCCTTGTCAACCGCATTTTTATCGTCACGGCCAACCGGCTTGGAACAGAAGAAAACCTGACCTTTACCGGCAACTCGGTCATCACAAACCCCAAAGGCGAAATCATTGCTTACGGCTCCTTTGACAAGGAGGAGGTTATCACAGCCGACATTGACACAGAACTTGCAGCAAACAAGATGATAACTCCCGAAAACGATGCTTTCAAAGACCGCCGAATCGATGTGTACGGGAATTTTGGGATGCTGAGCGATAGCGAAGTCCTGTGAAACGGGATAAGATGTACGACGTGGGATGGATGACGTAGGATGGTCGATTTGAGATCTTGGATGTTTGATGGGCATTTTCAAATATTCTTTGCGCCTTCACGAGAGACTAAACATCAACTTTTAAGACAATGGACACAACTTCAGAAAAAAAGAAGATACGAAAACTTATCAGGGAGCAGAAAAAAAGAACACCGAAAGATGAGCTGAAAAGACAATCGAGACTGATACAGGAAAAACTCATGGCTCTGCCGGAGTTCCAAAATGCCGGCCACATCCTGCTTTACAACGCCCTGCCCGATGAAGTTGATACTAAAGATATCCTCACCCGATGGTATGAAAAGAAGAAACTATACCTTCCCGTGATTAAGGGCGATGACCTGGAGATTGTCCCTTACGAAGGAGAGGAGAGGATGGTTGCTGAAAAGATTTACGGCATTCCTGAACCCATTGGCAAAAAACTGCAGGACGAATCTCCAATCGATCTCATCGTTATCCCAGGCATGGCATTCGACAGCCGCAACAACCGTCTGGGACGCGGGAAAGGATATTACGACCGCATACTGAAACGGCTACCCGATGTCCCGAAAATAGGGCTTGCATTCGACTTTCAAATGATAGAACAAGTTCCTGCAGAGCCCCACGACGTTAAAATGGACATGATCCTCACTCCCAGTGTCGCTAAAAACAACGCCGGCAACGACACCTTCTAAAGTTAAGGGTATCTCTGACAAAATGCGACAGAGGGCATACGTTAGATTAGCAAAAAAATCAATTTAGTGTTTTCAAACTCAAAATACCAAGATATCTTGTTAAGCAATATACGTGCAATAATGAGTCTAAAGGAAGTTCCTCGAATAAAAAAGATAAAACCAAAATTACTAACTTTGATAAGCTAAATTGTTAAAGACCGATTAACAGGGGAGGCTGAACCAACGGAAAGTTCAGGTTAATTTTCCAGGTTAATCCATGATCCTTACGCTTCACCAAAAACAATAAGTATTCATATTAAGATCATTTTCAGCACCAGGACATAAAAAATCGGTCTTATCTGGTTCAATCGACCACTTTTAAAAATAGTGCAGAAAACAGGAATCTATAGGCTTAATGGTGGAATTAAAGAATAGCAGAGCATGGTAGTCTACTTTCAAACTGCTATGCTGTTTGAAAGGTCTACAACATATGATACCTGCCTGTCGGCTGGCAGGTTTAGTAGTTTGCCTGATATTACTTATACAAAATGTTATTGCCTTTTATTTGACATCTAAGTATTCATCAATAATCTCATTAATGACTTTGCTGTCTATCGGTTTGGAGATAAAGACGTCACATCCCGCTGATAATGCTTTCTCTTTTTTATCAGGTGTTGAATATGCCGTAAAGGCAA
>JALVJU010000292.1 GCA_027034005.1 Marinilabiliaceae bacterium | reverse complement strand
ATGGCTGTGCCATTAGAGATGCCCTGCTCACGAACTCAGGGAAAAACAATATAAAAAACAGAAAGGAGGCTGCCTATTAAAACAAGTACATATCCTATATAAAGTTCGCAACGTTTTTGTTACGGACTAGGATTGCTTTGACCTGTTTTTTGACTAATTTTAATCAATCTAAAAATTATGTTGTTGCGGAATTGCTGATATAAAACACTAAAATAACAATATCATTTGATATATTTAATAATTTTAGGAACGTTATTTGATAAAAGAATAACAAACTAATTTCAACATAAATATATCAATATGTCACTTCACAAAAGTATACAGGAGATCATGACACCTGAGCAGGTGATCGAACTGCTAAAAAAAGGTAACGAAAGATTTGTAAACGATGACATGAGGAATGTGAAGACACATCACTTGCTTGAGGCCACTAAAGAGGAACAGTATCCGCTTGCTGCTATTCTTGCATGCATGGATTCCCGTGTTCCTGTTGAACGGGTTTTTGATAAAACCATTGGAGAACTTTTCTCTTTCAGGTCACCCGGGAATGTTGTCAACAAAGACATCATTGGAGGTATGGAGTACGCTGCTAAGGTTACCGGAACAAAGCTTTTTGTAGCCATGGGCCATACCGGATGCGGTGCCGTCAACGCTGCCATAAAGGGGACAAAACTCGGTAACCTGACACAATCACTTGACAAGATAAAACCGGCTATCGAGAAAACCTCCGGCTTTGACCCTAAATCGGTTAAAAACATCAAGTACGTGAATGCTGTCATCTACAACAACACTTTGCACTCTATTGAAACGATACGTAAGGAGAGTGCGATACTGCGCGAGATGGAAGAAAAAGGCGAAATTAAGATTGTTGCCGCCATGTATGACATTGCAACAGGCAAAGTCACATTTCACTGATATCTTAAGATCAAGTCCCTCTTCGTTTCCGGAGAGGGACTTTTCATATTTTTCAATATCTACTTTACTGTTTTACTTAATTTTAGAACTTTGACTTCATCTGCTTTTCCACGGGGATATTCATTTTTATTACCTTAGAATCCTGCTACTAAGGCAGTTCTTGTGCCATAACACCGACTAATACCGATATTAATCTCGCGAATAAAACAATTAATCTTTTTAATAAAGATAAATATTAATAGCAATTATTTTCCCTAAGATAATGCGTTTATATTACAACTTAAGACTTTTATTTTTACTGATTTTTATCTTACTCAGTTTTGGCAAAAACCATTATCTTGAACTCAAATTTAAAATCAATTATCATGGTAAACAGTAAAGTATATACAGACAGGCGTCGGCACCTGAAAGAGAAGGTCGAAAGAGGTATTATTTTGATACTGGGTAACAATGAATCTCCCGTGAACTATCCTGACAACACATATCATTTCCGTCAGGACAGTACGTTCCTTTATTTTTTTGGGATCGACTATCCCGGTCTTGCCGGAGTCATTGATATTGACAATGACCGTGAGATAATTTTTGGCGATGATGTATCCATCGAAAGTATTATTTGGATGGGGCCGCAACGAAGCATGGCCGACAGGGCTGCCGAAGTGGGCATCACCGAAACCATGCCATTCGGCAAGCTTAGTGATTACATTGAAGAGGCGGCCAATGCCGGCAGAAAGATACATTTCACTCCCCCTTACCGGGGGGACAACATGATGCTTCTAAGCGACCTGACAGGTTTTCACCATAATGAAGTAAAAGGGAAAAGCTCCGTAGAGCTCATAAAAGCATGTGTTGACCTGCGGTCAGTGAAAGAACCATGGGAAATAGAGGAACTCGAGAAGCACATGATAGTGGCATACGAAATGCACACCACTGCCATGAAGATGGCCCAGCCCGGAAATACCGAACAACAGGTAACAGGGATACTCGAGGGGATTTCAATGTCGGGCGGGGGTATGGTCTCATTTCCCATAATTTGCTCAGTTCATGGGGAAACCCTGCATAACCACTACCATGGCAATACATTGAAGAAAGGCGACCTGTTGCTTGTGGATGCAGGAAGCGAATCACCTAAACATTATGCTACCGACCATACGCGGACTTCTCCTGTGGGAGGTGAGTTTACACAGCGACAGAAAGAGATATACCAGATAGTTGTTGATGCAAACAACACAAGCCGTGAGGCCACTAAACCGGGAGTTCCTTACCGCGATGCCCACCTCGTTGCCGCAAAGGTCATCGCATCCGGCTTAAAAGATCTTGGGCTCATGAAAGGGAATGTTGATGAAGCTGTTGCCGCAGGGGCACATGCCCTTTTCTTCCCGCACGGACTGGGCCACATGCTTGGGCTTGATGTTCACGACATGGAAGATTACGATCAGATTTATGTTGGTTACGATGATGAGATCAGGCCAAGTGACCAGTTCGGCCTTGCTTATCTGCGACTTGGGCGCCGTTTGCAGCCAAACTTCGTGATAACCAATGAACCGGGTATCTATTTCATTCCTGCTCTGATAGACAAATGGAGAAGCGAGAAACACCTCGAACAGTTCATCAACTACGATAAGGTGGAAACATACAAGGATTTTGGCGGCATTCGTCTTGAAGATGACATTCTTGTCACCGAAACAGGTTGTCGTATCCTCGGCGAACGGGCCCCAATTGATATCGGGGATGTTGAGCAGATGGTAAAGTCAGGAAAAACTGAATAAACAAAAATAGGCTGTTCGATTAGAGCAGCCTATTTTTTGCTTTTTTACATTTACACAGCTACATCATAATCCCGTAACGCATCATTCAGTGATGTTTTTTTATCGGTTGACTCTTTACGGGTGCCAATGATAAGTGCTGCCGGAACCTGATAATCGCCGGCAGGGAACTTTTTGGTATATGATCCCGGGATAACCACCGAACGGGGCGGCACATAGCCCTTGTAAACTTTCGGCTCCGGTCCCGTAACATCAATAATCTTTGTTGAGCCGGTAAGGACCACATTGGCGCCAAGCACGGCCTCTTTGCCCACATGACAACCTTCCACCACTATGCATCGGGAACCGACAAACACATTGTCTTCGATGATGACAGGTGCTGCCTGGACAGGCTCTAGCACACCGCCAATGCCAACACCGCCGCTAAGGTGAACATTCTTGCCTATCTGTGCACAGCTGCCTACGGTAGCCCATGTATCAACCATGGTATGCGAATCAACATAAGCACCAATGTTCACGTACGAAGGCATCATGATGACCCCGGGCGCAAGATAAGCTCCGTAACGCGATACTGCGTGAGGCACAACACGCACCCCAAGTTCTTTGTAATTCTTTTTTAATGCTATCTTATCATGATACTCAAAAGGGCCAACTTCAATGGTTTCCATCTTTTGAATGGGGAAATAAAGGATCACTCCTTTTTTTACCCACTCATTTACTTTCCAGCCATCAGAAACCGGCTCGGCAACACGAACCTTTCCTTTATCCAGCAATTCTATCAACTCCCTTATCGCCTCTTGCGTTTCCGGTAACTCCAGCAGTTCCCGGTTGTCCCAGGCATTTTCTATCCGATTTTGCAAACCTGTCATTTTGTTAAAATTTTAAGTTTCAGTGCAAAAATAACACGAAAATTGTAGTTTTCCTGACAAAATGGTATTTTAAACTTTTTTTATGAACAAATAGACAGTTGTTTCGTAGTAATAAAAGATACTAAACATTACACATGCAGAAACGGTACAGGATATTGGCAATCCTATTAATATTTTCACTTAGCATATATTCCCAGAGTGATTCTATCATTTGGATAAGTGGAGATGTGGTTGAGGAGTCCACATATTTACCTGTGCCTTATGCAAATATTGCAAGTTACACACAGCATGTTCTTTTTGCAGCAGACTCAACAGGCCATTTTTACATACGCCTTCCACAACACGACAGCATAATGATAGTTGCCATGGGATATGAGATGAAAGTCTTTAGGCTCGACCCCATGATAAAGGATGATGAGGAAAATATAACATTTCTTATTAAAAGGAGCTCCATCATGCTCAAAAATGTGGACATAAAACTGAAAAGAAGTTATTTTGATTCCATAGAGATGGCAAACAGGGCAAACCTTATGGAAAACCTCCATCTTCCCGCAGACATTAAGCCATACGACAAGAGCAAAGATATAATTCCGGCCTCTTACAAACCAATTTTCAGGCATAAGCCGCCACCGGTAGCATTTTTCATCCATCCCATTAGCTACGTAAGCTATTTCACAAGTAAACGGGAAAGGAGCAAAAGGAAGATGGTGAAACTGGTAAAAGCCGAAAGAAAAGATACCATTAACTATCGCAAGTTGATCAGCGATGTATCTGGCCTTTCAGGAGACTCTTTGGAAATGTTCATTATGTACTGTAACAAAAACCTAAAGATCACACCGAAAGAAAACATTTATGCCATCAGAAAAAAAGTGTTCCTCGCTTTTGAGGAGTTTTTGAAGAATGAGAATTGACAGCCGGTAAAACCATTTCTTTAGTGATACACACGGCATAGCATTAGCCACAAATGATGAACAGTAGAGTAGAGTGAAAGGAAAAGCGGTAATGGGTTACTCCTCAATTGCAGACCTTTTCCTTTCAGCCCCCTCGTCAAACCGTACGTGCGGTTTTCCCGCATACGGCTTTCCTGCAAGCT
>JALVJU010000291.1 GCA_027034005.1 Marinilabiliaceae bacterium | reverse complement strand
GCCTGTTATGACCGTTCTGCTTTGAGGTAAACAGTCCAATCGTAGATGGCTCCAGAAACTTCACTCCACCATATGTGCCTTTATTCAGCATCATCTGGGCAAACTTGGCAATATCATCGGCATTACCGAACAATCCTGCATGGCCGGCAACACCGCCCTGCATCGCAGCACCTGCATCGTTAGGATATCCCTGAAGCATCTCCTTCCTGAATATCATATCTTTCCCGGACGGAACGATATCATCAACAGGAAAATGATCCACCGGATTAAATACGAGCCTTTCAGTTCCGAGAGATATGGCAAACCACTGCCTGAAAAGCTGATCCGCATCTTTTCCCGTCTGACGCTGAATTATTTTCCTTAAAAAATAATACCCTAAATCACTATACCTGTACTCTTTCTTTTTATGAAGCTTCACATTTACAAGATCGTCATAAACGGAATCCTGAAAATTCTTGTTCATGTACATATATTTAGACAACCTGACACTAAAAACGGAATCGGATTTATGGCTGAAAACATCCTTACGGTAGCGCACATACTTGTTGAAAAAGAAATGCCTGTCGAGCCGTATGCTGTATTTTCGCGAATATCTGCCGCTGTACATCGAGCCGGTGTAAGACTTTTCATCCACGTAGTTCAGATGAAAAGGTATGAAAGAGGGCAATCCGGCTTCATGCAAAAGCATCTTCTTTATCACAATACCTCCGGCTTCAGTAGTATCGGTTTCGGGAAGATAATCCTTTAACCTCCTATCAAGCTCTATCTGCTTGCTTTCGTAAAGTTTCATCACCTCGGGAATGGTAACGATTATCTTCGTCAGCGAAGCAAGGTCATAGAGGTCTTTCTCCTCGACCTTTTGCTTTTTGCTGTATGTCATGTATCCGAACGGACGGTCAAGTATCACATAACCATTGCGGGCGATCAGCAACTGCCCGCCCGGAGCCATCTTCTTTTTTACTATCTCATTTAGAATGCCACCGATCTGTTCAAGCGTATCAGGATTCATACCTGCCAGTTCGGGAAAGGCATAACCAAGTCGTATCTTCTCAAATCGGGCCTTTTGAAAACCTTTCTGCTTCAGTTCAGAAAAGAAAGGAGCAGTACCGCCAACAGGAATACCACCGAACATTGCCTGCTCAACAAGCATATCAACATCCCTGATCCCGGCGGGGGCTGTCATTATTTTTTCAAAGAAACCGGCTTTGGCCAACCAGTTGTCTCTATACTTTTTCACACTGCCGGAATAGATAAGTTTCAGAATATATTTTGAATTCAGCTCCCGTAGTTTATCAACACTTAACGTATCATCTCCGGATGCTATGATCACTATCTGATGTGCTTTCCGGAAGCCGTCAATCAGCGTATCTTCATCAACAACAAATTCGGGAGGCGTGTACTTTGAGATATACTTTTCATCATAAAAACCGGCCATATCCAGTATGCCGTATGAAGCATTGTTAAGCATGAATGACAGCTCTGACGACACATCCGATCTTTGAACGATACTCAGTGACCGCCCCCATGCTTTCCACCGCCGCCTCTTCTGTTCGCACACAACATACCTTTTGCCCTCATAATCCTTGCCTCCGGCCAACTGCATTCTCAGGCGCAAAGCATCTTCTGCTTTTTGAGCAACAAGAGTACTGTCGATGTCGTTACTTTTTAAAGCACGTCTTAATTTCTCTATACTCCCTTTGGTATCTTTAGTTAAAAAGAGATACCCTTTTTTCAGCAACTCTTCGAAACTGACCTCATGCTCTTTATCATCTGCTGAAAAAAGCTCTTTAAGAAATTTAACATCGTTGGATTCACCGAAGAAAGAGGAATTATCCTGACTGGGGGCAAGGTTTTTCATGGGACTCAGTAACGGCAAACCGTCAAAAACAGCAATGTTCTTAACAACATACCCGCTATCGGTTTTTCCCATAAAACAAATATCGTAAACTCCCGTACAACACCTGTTCGCTTTCTTAAAGACTATTCCTTTAGCTCCTTTCAGTGTAAAATAATCACAACTGTTTTGATAAAGATAGTTTGTAAAAGAAGTGTCAGGGATACATTTGAGGACATCGTATCCGGGAAAAGGAAGCTGAAGGCTGTCTTTAAAAGAATTAGAAACATCAACAACAGTACCCGTAACAGTTTTCAGCGGGGGAACAGTCACTTTTAGCTCCCTATTTTGAGCATCCGCAGAAGTAAGGAAAAGCAGCGACAAACGTTCATCCTCATTCAGATGGTAAAAAACAGAATCTACCGGAAATTGGGCATGAACGCCCATGGACAAGAAAAGTAAAACCAAATATGTCAGAAACCTGTCAAATATCTTCAACATCAACCCCGCTGTGTAACATGAACAATTCTACTTTTTTAAAAGGTCATTCATCTTTTTGGCTTTATCTTTCATGCTAAGCCGCAGATAAATATTTTTCAGGTATTTTATGTACATCTTGTTTTCCGGAGCCAGTTCGCGTAACCGAATAAACATATCCCTTGAAGCACGGTAAACGGCAGATATCTTTTTCAGGTCCCGGCGGAGGTATGCATAAGTAGTCGCATTTTTGTTTTTGTTGTACTTGTCCATTACTCTATTATACCAGTCTTCTGCTTTATTGTACTCATCCACTGCCAGCCATTCCAAAGCAGCCACCGAGTTCTCATCCTGCATTAAAACTGATTTACACTCCTTCTCTGCCTCTTTCTTATTGCCCAGCTCATTCAGCACACTAAGATATTGGGGGAAAATGTCAATAGACGGATCGGCAATATGTTTGTAATCCTCATAAGCAGCTTCAAAATTACCGGCGGCATAATCCAGCTTGAACAGCTCGGTATAGGCATAATCCTTCTTGCCTGCCTTTTCGTAAAGTGAAATATTCTCTTCCAGTAACTTCTTTACAACATCACTTTCATTTGATTTCTTATGAGTATCAACGAGCAACTCTAAAAGATCAAAAGTATGGTTTTGGTCAAATGCTTTTGTAAGGTACTCTTGGGCTTTTTCCAGATTCCCCGATTTGTATGCTGCCTTGCCCGCTTTTACTATGATATCATATGGAACCTCCATCGACTTCCCTCTGTACAGGTCCATCAGTTTCTCATACATATTCAGCGCTTCAGCATAGTTGCCGTTCTCGTAAGCAGAATATGCAGTGGTCTGGGTTGCCTCAATATTTTTCATTGGATTGCAGGCAAGCAATCCTGTAAGTATAACAACAAGGGATAAAATACTTAATTTATTCATGTCTTTTCATTAAAGGATTTATGCGACCTCAAAGTTAACTAAAAAGCCAAATGATACGACTTGCAACATACCCAAATCCACAATAAAAATGTTTTATTGTGGATCGATGTAAGAAAATCAATCGGTTACAGTTTCGTTACACTCACTGTAAACCGTGATTTTCTAAATCGGGGTTTACCTTAATCCGCAAGTGATTGAATTAGCAAAATTAAATAACTTGCGGATATAAGGATATATATTTTTTGTTTTTTAGATGCCTGTATAAAATATTGTTTTATTTTTGCACTTAACGAGAGAGGTGCATGAGTGGCTGGGCATCCTGATAATTTCGGGAGAACGCGTGCGTGCCCCCCTTTTTTCATTAAATCATCAGACAGCAAAAGTGCTGTTGTAGAAAAACCTTGGAGAGGTGCATGAGTGGCTGAAATGGCACGCCTGGAAAGCGTGTGTACCCCTAAAGGGTACCCCGGGTTCGAATCCCGGTCTCTCCGCTGAGCAAAAAAGCAAAATAAAGCAAATCCCTGTAAGTCAGAACTTACGGGGATTTTTTGTATGCAGGAAAAAGCAGAAAAAAGCATAAAAATACCCCATTTTTAGCGGACTTACAGCGGACTTGGTTTTCACGTTTTCCAAGTCCTCTTTTTTGAATGTAACTGCTTAGCTTTCCGACTATTACAAGTCGCAAACTCAAAAATAAAGTCCGCTTTTTAGCAAAAAACAGCTTTTTTCAAGTTGCTGTAAAATGCTCTAAATCACCGCATATTGCTTTTATTCAAAAACTGCAAAAGAGGACTTATAGCAATATTTTTACAAACAAAAAAAATTGAGTTATGAGTGTTCAGAAAAATGTTAAGATTTTATGCTTTATCAAAGCAAACAAATTAAAGCAAAACGGAGAAGCTCCGGTATTTGTCCGTATTACTTATGACAATACAAGAACCGAATTTGGGATTAGGAAAAGTATTGACCCAAAATTATGGAACAAAGAAACAGAACGGGCAAAGGGTAATTCAAAAAACGCAAAAAAAATCAATGAGCTTTTAGACAATTACGAAAAAAAGATATTGTTGCTAAAAGAGCTTATTGAAGATGAAGGCATTCAAGTTACTGCAAATGCCATTAAGGAAAGACTTATTGGCAAAAAAGAAAACAGAAGAACAGTTGTTCAGGTTTTTAAACAGCACAACGATAATGCCCGGAAATTAATCGGTATTGACTTTGCAAAAGATACTGTTCAACGATACGAAACAACGCTAATGCACTTTCAAAATTTCCTGCACAAATGGATAATCCGGAGTAAGCTGACCCCCTAAAATCCGGAAAAATAATCTGAAGATTGTGGCATTTTTTGGACGAATAAAACATGACAATCCGGCAGATGTTGACCCCCTCCTACAAAAG
>JALVJU010000290.1 GCA_027034005.1 Marinilabiliaceae bacterium | reverse complement strand
TCATGCACCCTTTTATTTTTGCTTTTTCTAAAAGCTCTGTCAGGTTATCATGTATCTGCGGCACTAAAGCTGTACCCCCGAAAACTACAATATCAGAAGAGAAAAAATCTTCATCAAGATACTCCGGGGAATAGTTCCAGGCAGCACCTATGGAATTAATAAATATCCGCTCCCCACTGTTATTGTTGAATGTCGGGTCCGACAGTACCAGGGTATAGGGAGTTTCTCCTTCTGTTATTCGATATTTTTCAGCATTTACCGGTGTTTCATTCAATAGTGATATTATAAACTCCCCTTCACTGTCATCCCCCCTTCCACCATAAAATCTGAACTCACAATCTTTTTCATACATTAACTGAGCAGCATGGATAATTGAAACAATGGACGGTCCACCTATATTAATTTTATCATGAGTACGGTTACCGGTAATCTTACTTATGACAGACTGATGCCCTTCCCCAACATAATTCTCAAACTCTTCCACAAAGACCAGCTGCCCCGGAACCAATCCTCCATCCCCGGCATTCTTTGAAAGATACCGTTCAAACTCCGCCGAGTTAAATGAAATGTTATTAAACAAACGGTCAACCAGGCTACAGCCGACACCGGAAACAGTTATCTTTTTTGACATGATTATTATATATATTTTTTATAATCAGAAACCAACAGATGCAAAGGGGCTTCATCTTCCTCTATATCAGGGAATCTACCCACCTCTTCGTAAAAACGATTATCTACATTATCATCGTTTACGGCACTAACTTCCCCCACAAGGGCTTTACCTTTTCCTTCTTCACCATAAAAACGATGATAAATCCCCTGCTCAAGGCAAATGCTTTCTCCCGGCTCAAGGATCACCTTTCCACCTGGTGACAACTTATGTTTGACACCATCGACTTTAACTTCAAAATCTTCATCTGAAAAATCCTCATTCTCATCTGACTTGTAAAGATCTATAACAAGATTACCCCCGCCACGATTAATTATATCTTCCATTTTACTCCAGTGAAAATGCATTGGTGTCTCCTGATTCTCTTCAACGATCATTATCTTTTCGGCATATTTCTTTTTATCTTTTGCGGGATTTCCGTTCCTTATCGCAAAAAGTATCAACCCTCTTTTATGAAAATTACCACTCCCAAAATCAGTCAAATCCCAACCAAGCATATTATCAATTATTTCGCTGCACAAATCATACTTTCCTTTCCAGTCTTCAGGTTTCCAATATGCCCATTTGGGAAGTTTAAAATTCATTTCATCAAAGAACTCAATAGATTTTTTAATCAAGTCATTAATCTCACTACGTTTCATATTATTGGATTTAAAAATTATTATTTATTTTTATAATTATTAATGTCATTATCTTTCCATATTTTACTTAACTCAACAGCAGCCGGCTTAAGATTCCCTTCAAAATCAATTATTGAAGTATTTACCATGCAAGGGAAACAATCATGTCCCATCCATATAAGGAAGCCGCCACATCGCGGAAATTTATCTTTCATACTTTTCACTGCAATTGCCAATCCCTCTTTTTGCCTTTCCTGGCTCCACCGGACATAAGCTTCTAGTGAATCTTTATCTTTTCCCTCTGTATCCTTTAAATACTCATCCCAGTCGATCCACCAGTTAACATTTCTCCAAAGAGGATTATCTATGCTGGCCGGCAAGGGATCGTACTTCCCGGCATATTTTTCAATCATCTCCGCTGACATAGCTCCAGGAACGCCTGCCTCGGAAATAAACAGGGCATCATTTCTTTCCCAATAAGATCTTACAGCAGTCATAATATCCCCACCTTCTTTTAATGGTTCATTGTATGGAGTTGTGTAAGGTAAATTCCACGGTCCGTGTGTTTGCCAGTTACGGCCGCTACCAAAGTTTGAGACCACAGCACCGATGTTGGGGCCCGAGGGGCTGCCGAATATAAATCTTCGTGAAGGATCCAGGGCATTAACTACATCCTTCATCTCACGTATCATTATATGCTTGTCAGTAACCGTAGTTTTGTTGTCTAATGTATATAACTCATTTCCTCCGCACCAAAGTATCAGACTTGTATGATACTGTAACCTGTAAATGTAATGTTTTACTATTTCGGACATGGTATAAATTTCTGAAACTCCTTCAGGAGGATAATTATCGATACCGGAAGAACTTAACGGAAAATCCTGCCATACCATTATCCCCATTTCATCACACAGATCATACAACCACTCCTTTTCCGGGAAACTACCACCCCATACCCTGAACGTATTTATACCCAAATCTTTATACGTTTGCAATAGTTTTTGGTAATCAGTTTTTTTCAGATCGGCAAAATTGGGACGGACCGGAGTCCAGTTCACACCCTGTAAAAAAACAGGAGTTCCATTAACACTGCAAATCCAGGGTTCAGCATCTTCAGCGGCGCCTTCACACGGTAACCACTCCAGATGTCTAAAACCTATTTTTCGTCTAATACTTTGAACAGGTTTATTTTCTTTATCGTATAATGTAATTTGAAGATTGTATAGGGGCTGATCTCCTATCCCGTTAGGCCACCAACGTTTTATCTTCAAATTATTCCATACCTTCTGATCAACCAGCTGGTTCCCAGTCACAATATCTTCAAAAACTTTCTCCCCATTTACATCCGATAGAGAGAGCCTGATTTTATAATTTAAATATTTTTCATTTACATATGCCCTGATCCTTAACTCTCCTTTATCTTTATTTTTATCTGCATCTGTGGTAATAAGAAGATTCTCAAGCTCAGGCTGATCTTTATCTTCAACACTTAACCATACTTTGTCCCATATACCTGTTTGAACAATTCTTGGAACCCAGTCCCAGCCATAATAAAAGCGTGGCTTCCAGTCTTTAATTTTTGAAGTATAACCAACCTGCCCCAGGGAATGCGGATTGCCTTGAAATACAATTGCCAAAGTATTATCTTTCCCTTTCAGCAAAGAGGTAATATCAAATTCATAAGGCAGAAAAGTATTATTAAAATCACCGGCATTTTGTCCATTTATCTTTACTACACCTCTAAAGTCAAGACCGTCACAATGCAGAATTATCCTTTTATTTTTCAGAGAAACCCATTTATCCGGTATTTTTGTAACAAAAAGCCAGTCCCTGTTTTCGACCCATTCCGAAAGAACAGAATTTAAGCCGTAGTTCCAGTCCGTTATAATACCTTCTTTGAGCAAAGCCCCGCGAACAGAACCTGGAACCTCAACAGGAATATTAATATACTCGGCCCATGAACCTGTAAAATCAGAGAAATTGAAATTTATCTTCCATGCTTCCGGCCTGTATCCCCACAGTTTCCAGCTCAGCGTAGTCAGGTCAAAGGTTTTTATGGAATTAGAAGATGATTGTTCCTGACCATAAACTAATGTATTAGCAGTAAAAAAAACTACCAGTAAAATCGTTTTAATCTTTTTCATAAATAGTTCAGTTATTTGGATACCGCTTTAAAATAATCCTTAAGTGACATCGGCGGGGCATCCGATTCGGCAGTTCCCCATGACTTATTTGGTTCTTTGCCCATAATAAATTTAAGCGTACTGCCATTCATAATATCCTTGTGTGTAAACCATGGTTTGTTAAGTGGCTTACCATTTAAATATGCTTTTTGCACATAAATATTTTCATTCGAAGCATTTTTGGCAATTATGGTAAACTTTTTACCGTTAGGCAGATCTATAATTGTTTTTTCAAAAACAGGACTCCCAATTGTGTAAACGGGTATTCCTGGAGTAACCTGAAAGAATCCCATCATTGAGAACATTACAAAAGCCGACATTGCTCCCCCGTCTTCGTCACCAGGTATACCAAAAAGATTATCGGTATAAAAAGCGTTAAGCAGTTGTCGAATGCGCTTTTGTGTTCTCCATGGCGCACCCAGGTAGTTGTACAGATATGGAATATGAAAACCGGGCTCATTACCCATAACAAACTGGCCAACGAGGCCTGAAGCATCAGGCTGTTTATACCAGAACCTGAATTTTGTAGTCCCCAGGGGCTCTCGGAATAACTGATCAAGAGTTGCCCTGGCTTTTTCCCTTCCACCCATTAGATCGAACAAACCTTTAAGATCCTGTTTAACATCCCAGTTGTAAGTATAGGCATTGTTTTCGGTAAAATACATTCGGTCAGCAAATCGGGGATCATACGGCTCTATCCATTTACCATCTTTATCACGCGGCCACATTATGCCTTTATCAACCCTGAAAACATTCCTGTAGTTCCGGGCTCTTTTCAAAAATAATTTCTCATCATCTTTTTTACCCAGCTGCGATGCAAGCTGAGCCAGGCACCAATCGCTGTAACTATTATCAAGCGTAACAGAAACGGACTGCCTTCTCTCCCATTTTGACGTTACCTCTTTGACAGTCTCCTTTTCGCCCGGATACAAACCCGGATAGTAACCATGCTCATCGTAAAAAGAGTCTAATTCACATTTGGGGCCGTTTTTCCATGGAAGCAAAGTATAATCCATTGAGTTCTTCTTCAGACCCTCATAAGCTTTTTCAAGATCAAATTTTCTGAGCCCTTTGAACCAGGCATCTGTTATCCAGCAAGCTGCAAAATTACCTGTCATGGCAGGCCAGTCACCAAAGATGAGTGCAAAAGAAGGCATTGTACCCCCCTGTTCATACATTTTAATGTAC
>JALVJU010000289.1 GCA_027034005.1 Marinilabiliaceae bacterium | reverse complement strand
ATGCCCAAAACGGCAAAAAAGGAGCCGACAAAGGCCTTATCGAGATCATCAACTCTACTGAGGATGTTTACCCGTACAGTAAAAAAGCCACTGCCCTGTCGAACCTCACCTTTGAGTCCGATAGTAGTTATGCCGTATTGCACAACTCCCTGAACAGCGTCAACCCCGAGATGCGGCTGATAGCAGTAAGGGCACTGAGAATTGAAAGCCAAAAAGACATTGAGAGATTGCTCCCGATGCTTAGTGACGAGACAAAAGCTGTGCGGATGGAAACAGCTAATAAACTATCATTCCTGACCGATGACCAGATACCGGCGAAGTACAGGAAGAAATTCCACGAGACACTGAAAGAGTATGAGAAGTTATTACAGTACAACGCCGACTTCCCGTCAGGGAAATTCAGCTTAGGCAATTTCTACTACATGCGTAAAGACTATCCCAATGCAGAAAAGTTTTATCTGGCAGCCATTGCACAGGACCCGCAATTGGACGTTGCAAAAGTGAACATTGCCTATGTGTACAGTGCCATGGGAAAACCGGACAAGGCAGAAAAATACCTGCGCGAACTGATAAAAAAAGAGCCGGACAATCCAACTTACCTGTACAACCTTGGGCTTGTCCTGTCCGAAACAAGGAACTACAAAGAATCGCTGCAAATGCTCATCAGGGCATCGAAGCTTGACGGAGTTAACCCACGAGTGTTCTACAACATTGCCATGATGTACGATTTCTTTAAAGATTATGACAATGCTGTGAAATACTTAAAACTGTCGATCAAAAAAGATCCCAGTGTGTCGAACTATGCAAACCTCTATTCGTACTATCAAAAGTATCACAAGACAAAAGAAGCAAAAGCACTTGCCCGGGAGATGATACGCAAATTCCCCGATGACCCTAATGTGCAGCAATTGAGAAACACTGTTAACAATTAAGTTGACACGCTTTATTCACAGTGAAATTCAGGCAAATTCAGTAATGCATTGATTTTCTATATCTTCCCCCTCTTCCCGATCCATCTGGAGGGAATGACGGGGGTGAGGAATTCCAAACTTGATTTTATCTATAAAATATTTCCTCATACGTTGAAATATAGTTTTGACATCAAAACAATTTGTCAACCTGCAACACATTGAGTTTACGACCTATGTTTACCATAAGTTAAGAGTCCTGAAAATTTATGGTTGACCGTAAAAATCATATCGAATCTTCATGATTAACCGTAAATTTTAGATTGAATTTTTACGGTTAACCATAAAAATTCGTATTTTTACAAAAAAAACATATCCTATGTTTATTGACAGGTTAATAGAAAAACAAATAACCAACGACTTAAAAAGAGGCCATAAAGTAATTTTGATTTACGGCTCAAGGCAGTCGGGCAAGACGACACTGGCGAAAAAGGTAGTAGAACAAACTGGGCTTAAGTCCCTTTATGTAAACGGGGACCAGATAAAGTATGCAGATGTGCTCTCAAGCAGGGACCTATTTAAATTAAAAGGACTGGTATCAGGGTACGACCTTCTGTTTGTCGATGAAGGACAAAGAATTCCCGACATAGGAATCAACCTGAAAATACTTCACGATGAGATACCTGACCTGAAGATACTGGTAACAGGTTCATCCTCTTTTTTGTTGTCAGGTAAAGTTACAGAATCACTCGCAGGAAGAAAAAAAACATATTCCCTGTTTCCCGTTTCCATTAATGAGTTATCCCTCATGTATAATCCATTTGAACTTAACGACAGGCTGGAAGAATTTTTAATCTTTGGCCTTTATCCCGAAGTGTTGAACATAACAAGCCACAAAGACAAGGAGGATTACCTTACGGACATATCATCATCATATATTTACAAAGACATAATAGAACTGGAACAAATAAAGTTCCCTTTAAAAATAAAAGACCTTTTGCGCCTTTTGGCATTTCAAACCGGTTCCCAGGTAAGCATACATGAATTGGGAAAACAGTTGGGGCTGAACAGGGAAACCGTGGAACGGTACCTATATCTTCTGGAACAAGCATTTGTGGTTTTTCGCGTTCCAGCGTACAGTACAAATCCGAGAAAAGAGATAAAAAAATCGCAGAAATACTATTTTTATGACCTTGGCATAAGGAATATCCTTATTAACAACCTAAACCCTCTTAATGTAAGAAATGATGTCGGGGCATTATGGGAAAACTTCCTGATTACTGAAAGAATGAAAAAACTAAATTATGAAAGGACAGGTTTTAATATCTTTTTTTGGAGGGCCTATTCCGGTACGGAGATAGATTACATAGAGGAAAAGCAGGGGGAGTTGTCAGCTTTTGAATTCAAATTTAATTCATCAAAAGTGAGGACTCCCGCTTTATGGAAAGAACAATACCAAACCGATGTAAGAGTTGTCAACAAAAATAATTATCTGGATTTTGTGGTATGATCACAAATCTTACATTCCATTCACTTCTTAAATGCCCTTATATGACTTATATGGTTTACAAAAAAGCAAACCCCCCGGCAGGACAAAACAAATCTTAACAGTTTTTACATTTTGAATGGGTAATGTTTGAAAAATATTTTAGCTTTGATTGACAAACATTTTATGTTGTTATGACTAACCTGAAATTTAAGGACATATTGATCCCCATTGTCCTTGTTCTTCTTATGTTTGCTGCACTTTCGGGTGCCGTGGCACAGGCTGGCAAAGTAACTCTTTCGCAGTGTATAGACAGCGTACAATCGCACAGTTACCTTCTAAGGGCTGATGCCATCAACACAGAAGCCGTTTCAAAAAACATTGATATTCGCCATGCCGGTTACATGCCGCTCATTTCCGGAAATGTGGGAGGCGAAGGCCGTTTCCTCGGTTCCGATCAGTACAGCTTTGGACAGCAATGGACAATGATACACGGTGACTGGTCGATGGGGAATCTGATAAAAAAAACAGAGCTTGTGGCAAAACAACAGGTGATAACTGCCACTCTGAAACAGGAAAAAACACGCATAGACGGGATAAGCAGGGTCGTATCCCTTTACATGAACGTATTACTGAAAAAGAAACAACTTGAACTGCTGAATGAACGCACATCTTTCCTGGACAAACATAAAACAGTGGCGCAGTCGCTATGGAGAGCAGGGGTAAAGACGCAGCTTGATGTTCTGCAAACCGAAACAGAGATTTCAAAAACAGAAGAGGCGAAAGTGCGCGCAGAAATGGAGATAAGAAACTCCATACTGGAGATGTGTCGGCTGACCGGCTTTGATGAGCAAAAGATATCCCTTGAAAACATCAGCCCCGCGTCTATCGTAGAAAGTGTTGATGACAAGCAACTGAATGCAGCACTGATAACCTGTAATCCACTGTACAAGATCCTTGAGTCACAAGTGAGGACACAACAGTTACGACTCAATGATGTGGGAGCCAAACAGTGGCCGCATCTTTTTGTGGGCGGCGGTTACTTTGTTGATGGAGACCCCACCGGTGATGGTAATTTCTGGTCGCTTCAGACGGGCATAACCATCCCCATTTATCAGTGGAAAGCGATAAGGAATCAAAAATCACAGATCAATCTTATTTCGGAATCTAAAAACATGGAACTGCAAAACCTGGAACGTGAATTGACCATCCATGTAAACAAAACGACGACCCGGCTTTTGGACCTGAAAGAGATGCTCCGGGTTTCGCAAAACAGGTTAAAGACCCTGAACGAGTCACTGGAACTGGCAGGCCTTAACTACAAGGCCGGGATGATAACTAATCTCGAGTTCCTTGCCGTTCAGCAACAGCAGACAAAAAACATGATAGGTATTGAAGAGCTGCGGCTTGAGTACATACTCAACCTGATAGAATTTTATCTGACAACAAACCAGATAGACAAGATAAAATCGATGGAAGTTATCGGATTGCAGGCCAACGGTCAGTAATCTTCAATTGTTTTTTATGGCTTTTATCATTTATCAGATAACAAAGTAAAAACGCATAAATCAAAAATAAAACTGGCAAAATCATAAATGCATGAACAAAAAACACATACAAAACATAGTGGTATTTTTTCCTCTGCTTGCAATTTTTGTTTTGACATCATGTTCTTCAGGCAGTGAGAAAAAAGTTGCCGAGGCACCCATTCCGGCCCTGAAGATATCGGTTACCGATGTTGTCAGAAGGGATATGCAGGATACTGTCCGGTTTTACGGCAGTGTTAAGCTTAGGAGACACGTCCGCCTCGCATCCCAGTTTGACGGCAGGATCAAGGATTTTTCATTGCTGCCCGGCGATAGGGTTGCCAAAGGAGATAGGATAGGCACGATCATACCGCCGATGCGGGAAGCGCTGTTGCAGATAATCAATGAACTTCCGCAAGATAAAAGGGCACTGATACAGGGAGAGATAAAAGAAGTTCCTCTTTACAGCCCCATCAACGGAACAGTTCTTAAGGTATCGCGCCACACAGGTGATGTGGTACAGCGCGGGGAAGAGATAGTGCACATTGGCCAGCTTGATGTCCTTGACGTTTACGGAGATGTCCCTCTCGAACATCTGCAACAGGTAAACAAGCTGAAAGAGATCGAAGTATCTTTTGTCGGTTACAACGTGCCGCCGCGTAAACTTAAAATAGAGGCCGTTACCGGAGAGATGGACATGAAAAAGAATACCGTTCCTGTTCGTCTGAGACTGGATAACCCGAAAAATGAGTT
>JALVJU010000288.1 GCA_027034005.1 Marinilabiliaceae bacterium | reverse complement strand
ACACGGCTTGTTTCCTTACCGCATCTCATAACTGCTTCAGACTGAACGACAAATTGGCCTGTGTAATCCTTTCATATTACTGGGTATTTAATTATTATATAAACGTACGCTTCGTGGCGTACCAGAGACGCGGAGGCACGGAGAGGCCTCACCCCCTGGCCCCCTCTCCTCGAGGAGAAGGGGAAGGGGCAGAAATCCAGGACTTTACGTAAACTTTTTCAAAGGGGGTGAGGAACCTACCGAAGGGAGGATAAGAAAACAAAAGGCTCTTAACTTTAAATGCAAATTTAATATTTTACGACACTAAAATAACAACCTCTTGCTTATGAAAAACACTAAAAATATCAAGCAAGGAGTTCTTAAATTTAATATCTTTGAGGCCTTAAAAAATAAAGCATGGATACAAAAACGCTATTCGGGTCATTTAGGGATCTTCATGTGTTGGTTATTGGTGATGTGATCATCGATTCGTATCTGTGGGGTGATGTTTCGAGGATATCGCCGGAAGCACCTGTTCCTGTACTGACTGCCGTAAAAAGAGAGCACAGGCTTGGCGGGGCTGCCAACGTGGCCCTTAACATCCAGTCGCTTGGAGCAACACCGGTATTATGCAGCGTCATTGGAGATGACGGACACAAAAAAAGAGTTGAAAAACTCATGAAGAAAAAAAGCCTCATCACTGACGGGCTTATCTTTTCCGAACAAAGGAAGACATCGGTCAAAACAAGAATTATCAGCCAAAACCAGCATATTCTGAGGATAGATGACGAAACTGACGATCCGTTGCCCGAAAATGTAACCGAATTGCTATTAAAACGTATCAGCAATTTGTTGCAGGAATACAAGATAGATGCAATAATCTTTGAGGATTACGATAAGGGCGTAATAACCAAAAGATTAATAGAGGAAACCGTTGGTGCGGCAAAGGAGAAAGGGATTCCCACACTGGTGGATCCCAAGAAGCGGAATTTTGAGAATTACAGGGGAGTAACATTTTTCAAGCCTAACTTTAAAGAGTTTAACGAAGGCCTGAATCACAACATTAAAGCTTCAGACAAAGAGGAACTTGTGAAGGCTGCCGAAAAATTCAGGAATGAACATGATATCAGGATACTGATGATCACCATGGCTGAGAAAGGTGTTTTTATTTCCGATAAGAACGGCCACTCTTTTATTCCTGCCGAAGTGCGAAATATTTCCGATGTTTCGGGAGCCGGTGACACAGTGATAAGTGTCAGCGCTTTATGCCTCGCCTTCGAACTGGAACCTGAAACCATAGCCAGGATCGCAAATATGGCAGGAGGCATTGTTTGTGAGATGCCGGGAGTTGTCCCTGTTGATAAACACGTTCTGTTACAGGAGTGCGAGGATAAAAAAGTGCTTAACAACATATCGCTTGTTAAATGATAGGCCAAAGGCTGTTTCAACCAAAAGTAACGGTCTGTATCTTAATGAGTCAGAAAGTATGGCCAAGATTACTGACCGGGTTAGATGTTAAATTCGGAATAAAAAATTATTTTTGGGAAGAAATAGAGTTTGAACCAACGAAAGAGAGTACGTTTATAAAAGTTTAACTTTGGGGATAACAAAAGTTTCACCTTTTGGAAATTACGAGGAACAATAACAAACAATTATAATATGGCTAAAATAATTGCTTTAGCAAATCAAAAAGGGGGAGTTGGTAAGACCACTACTGCGATTAACCTTGCTGCAAGTCTTGCCGTTCTTGAGTATAAAGTTCTAATAGTTGATGCCGACCCGCAGGCTAATGCCACATCGGGACTGGGATTCGACCTTAAAGAGATAGACAACAGCATTTACGAATGTATCGTTGACGGCATTGATCCTAAAGATGCAGTTATAGAAACAGATATCGAGGGGCTGAGTGTTTTGCCGTCCCACATCGACCTTGTAGGTGCAGAGATAGAGATGCTGAACCTGCCCAATCGCGAGAAGGTCCTGAAAGGGGTATTGAACAAACTTGAGAGCGATTATGATTTTATTTTTGTAGACTGTTCTCCGTCTTTGGGGCTTATCACTGTAAATGCACTCACAGGTGCCGATTCGGTTATAATTCCCGTACAGTGCGAATATTTTGCTCTTGAAGGTCTGGGAAAGCTTTTGAATACAATAAAAATTATACAGACCCGTTTAAATCCTGACCTTGAAATCGAAGGATTCCTGCTTACAATGTACGATTCCAGACTAAACCTGTCGAACCAGGTAGTAGATGAGGTCAAGCGTCATTTCCAGGACATGGTTTTTGAAACATTGATCTCAAGGAACATAAAGCTCAGTGAAGCACCGAGTTTCGGGAAAGCAGTCGTGATGTACGATGCAACATCAAAGGGAGCTGTAAACTACCTTAACCTTGCCAAAGAGCTGGTTAAGAAAAATAATATGGAAAAGTAAATTTCGTTTAAGGTACTTTTCTCATTTGAGGTATGAAATTTTAAGACAGACGACAAAATATGATGGCAAGAAAAAATGCGCTGGGAAGAGGCTTGGGAGCATTGATCACAGATGCCAACGAGGTGGGCAGTTCGCCCAAATCGTCAGCATCGATCATTGAGGTGGACATAGCGGACATTGAAGCCAATCCATGGCAGCCGAGAACAACTTTCGATGAGGAGAAGCTTAAAGAGCTGGCCAAATCGATAAAAGAGATAGGTATCATTCAGCCGTTAACGCTCAGGAAGCTCAAGCATGGCAAATATCAGATAATCGCGGGTGAGCGCAGGTTCAGGGCATCCAAGCTTGCCGGTCTGACAACAGTGCTGGCATACGTTCGTACGGCAGAAGACGATACAATGCTTGAGATGGCACTGGTTGAGAACATCCAGAGAGAGGATCTTGATCCCATTGAGATAGCTATCAGTTATCAGCGTTTGATGGATGAGTGCAACCTCACCCAGGAAGACATGTCGGACAGGGTGGGCAAAAAGCGTTCAACCATTGCAAACTACCTGAGGCTGCTGAAGCTGCCTGCCGAGATACAGCACGGCTTGCGTGAGAAACAGATATCCATGGGGCATGCCCGTGCCCTCATCAACATAGAAGATACGGATGTGCAGATCGGCCTTTTTGAAAAAATAATCAGGGAGGATTACTCTGTAAGGAAGATCGAACAGGAGGTAAAAAAGCTTAACGAGGAGGGAAAAGAGCCTAAAAAGGATAACAAGAAGACTTCCGTGTCGGAAGATTACGTAGCATTAAAGCAGCAACTGGACGACCTTTTTAAAACAAAGATCCAGTTTAATCGTACTGACAACGGGAAAGGAAAGATAGTTATCCATTTCAGTTCTGATGATGATCTTGAGAGGATCATCAATATTCTGGATAAAGCAAAATAGTAATGAAGATATTGTGTTGAGGCAAAAAGGAAATAAATTATTGTTCCTATTTATGTTTTGCTGGCTTCTCGCCTCGAACAGCATATACTCACAACAAGACACACTAAAGATGCCTGCTGATACGGTTGCTGTGAAGAAAAAAGCCAAAAAGAAAAAAGCACTTTCGCCCGATAAGGCAACTTTCTTCTCGGCAGTTTTGCCTGGTATGGGACAGATATACAACAGGAAGTACTGGAAGCTTCCAATTTTATACGGAGGAATAGCGGGTTTGGGATATGCGATAGGATTCAACACCAAGTATTACAGAAAATACAAAGCAGCATTCCGCGATTTTATCATTCAGGACCCAAACAACAAAAGCTATCTGGAGCTTTTGCCTCCATCCATTAAAGAAGAAGACCTTAACGACCCGCAAATTGCATCCTGGTTCCAGAACGCACTGGACAACAAGAAGAACTATTACCGTAGGTATCGTGACCTTAGTTTTATCGGTATGACTCTCCTGTATGTCCTCAACCTGATGGATGCAAGTGTTGATGCACATCTCAGCACATTTAACATTAGTGATGACCTCTCTTTGAGGGTCGACCCGGTTTTAATGGACCCGTATCCATCGGTCTATTCAAAGTCGGGAGGAGGAGTGAAATTGAGTATTAAATTTTAGTGAAGAAGATAAGTGATGATTAAGAGAATTTTATTTGTAGTATTTGTTGCAGTTGGAGTTACAGGGTTTGGTAAAGATAAAAAAGATCACTCCGATACCCTGAAGATGAGTGTCGATTCCCTGATGCTGATTGACACTGCCATCATGCCACCGCCGGTCATGATTGGCAACCTTGACAGCCTGGTAAACCTTTGGTATGTTGGCAAGGCCAACAATGCTCTTGTGCCGGATTCCCTTCCCGCAATGCCGGATTCCCTTTTCAAACGCCTGTCCGATTCCGTTTACATCAAGCGGCTGGCTGAGATAGAGTCGCCCATCCCGATGGTATTCAACAAAAGGGTAAGGTCATACATAGAGCTTTATACCATAAAAAAGCGCGAATTGGTACAGGGAATGCTTGGGCTCAGGGATTACTACTTCCCTATTTTTGAAGCTGAGCTTGATGCTGCCAACCTGCCACTGGAGCTGAAGTATCTTCCTGTCATCGAATCGGCACTGAACCCGAGGGCATTCAGTCGTGCCGGAGCATCCGGTTTGTGGCAGTTCATGTACTACACAGGCAAACGTTACGGGCTGGACATAAATTCCTTTATCGACGAAAGGCGTGATCCTGTTAAGTCGACAAAAGCTGCCGTACGTTTTCTCGAAGACCTGCACAAGATATACAACGACTGGCTGCTGGTCATAGCGGCATACAACTGTGGCCCCGGAAATGTGAACAAGGCCATCCGCCGTGCGGGAGGCCACAGGGATTTCTGGAAGATTTACTACTACCTGCCACGGGAAACACGCGGTTACGTACCGGCATTCATCGCTGCCGCATATACCATGACATATCCCGAAGAGCATCATCTCTATCCTTTGCCTTCAGGACTTCCGAAAAGCACTGACACCATCATGGTGACCAAGCCGTTGCATTTCAAGCAGGTTTCGGAACTGATGAAGATCAACATCGATTATCTGAGGGATCTTAACCCGCAGTATCGCCGCGATGTGGTCCCTGCAGGCAAGAAAGCTTATCCGTTAAGGCTCGGCTTCAACTATGCCACCGATTTCGCAGCAATAGAAGATTCTGTGTACAAGTTTAACCGTAACAAATATTTCCCTGAAGGCAAGCTGCTGGCCAGCCCTTCAAAAACTTACTATCCGCCGGTTGTACCTAAAGGACATGCCAAAGTGTACTATACCGTTAAGCAGGGGGATGCGGTCGGTTTGATAGCACAGTGGTTCCACGTGCGCACTTCCGATCTCAGGTACTGGAACAACATACACCGTAACCTGATACGTGTGGGACAAAAATTAGTGATCTATGTTCCGAAAAACAAGGTGTCGAAGTACAAGAAGATTAACTCGATGACCTTTGCGCAGAAGCAGGCGTCGATAGGCAAATCAGTGTCTCCGCCAAAGACAAAAACCGTTGCTAAAGAGCCTGAGGATGATTCTTACGTTTATTACACAGTACGCCGTGGCGATAATCTCTGGTCTATCGCCAAAAAGTTCAATGGAGTAACAAATGAGAGCATAATGAAACTCAACAACATTAATGACGTAAGAAAGATATCACCCGGCCAGAGACTGAAGATCAAGAAAAAATCATAACCTGTTCTTTATCTTTCAGGATACAATGCCGGATCGGGAAAAGGAAGGTTTGTTTAAGTCACTTTTGCAAGCCATCCCGGGTTACTAATGTTTTTTGAACAGCCCGAAAATTCATGACATAGAATCATTGTAATTTTCCGGCTAAATTATTTTATGGGCCGACCTTGGAAAATACTTGTTTACTACATCTCCATTATGCTTGTTTTTGCAGGCATGGTCTACATCGTACCATCAAGTGCAATTTCATTTCTTAAGTTAAACACTTCTCCATCACAGCCACAGATCGATACCACGTTGTTTGCTGATGAGATTCCTTCAACGGATTCATTGCATACCCATCCTGCAGATACCCTTACAAATCTTAGTCTGGATCAACTTACCGATACAACAAAAAGGGAGGTCAAAACAGATACCCTTCCGATACCGAAAATCCCTTACTTATATTTTTCTGATGATACTTACAGGAAATTTCAGGCTTTTTTCGAAAAACTTAAGACTGCAAAAGCCGAGGGTAAAACGATAAGGGTACTGCACATGGGCGATTCCCAAGTCGAAGGAGACCGTATCACCCGTTACATCCGTGAATCGTTACAGGAGAGATACGGCGGTTCAGGGCCGGGCCTGTTCACTGTGTACGATCCGCAAAAACTTAATCCTTCCGTATGGCTTGATAACTACGGAAACTGGGAACTATACAGGATATTCGATAGTAAAAATCTTTTGAAAAAGCGTGATTACGGCATCCTGGGCACTGTGGCAAAGTTTGAACCAGGAACAGAAAGCGGGTTTAAGTTCAGTCCGTCACCCTGGGCAGAAGAGAAAGCGCAGAAATATTACAAAGTGAGGCTTTTCCTTAGTGAGGTGAAAGATACCATGTATCTGAAAGGATACATAGGCAAATCAGAGATCATTTCGGACACACTATTCAAAAGTAAAGGCATTACAGAGATCAACTGGCAGTTCGAGGACAATGTCCCAAAACTGAGACTGATGTTTTCATCAAAGAACTCACCAGTCTTTCTGGGATGCGCCCTTGATAGCATGGCCGGTGTCGCAGTTGATAACATAGCTCTGCGCGGGCAATATACGCCATGGTTTCACCGCACCAACAAAGACCTGTTCAAGACAATGGTAAGCTATCTTGATGTTGGCCTGATAATCCTGCAGTTTGGCACAAATATAGTTCCCACGAAGTCCGATAATTTCAGGTTCTACCGCATAAAAATGGAAAGACAGCTCAGGATACTGAAGAAGCTGGCACCAGATTGTCCTGTCTTGATGATAGGAACTGCCGATGCTGCAAAACTAACAGATGGCAAAGAGGGGTCGTACGAAAGCCTGCCGGTGCTGAATGCAGCTCAAAAAGCTGCAGCTCTAAATACCGGAGCTGCATTTTTCGACCTGTACAACGCCATGGGAGGTAAAGGCTCGATAATAAAATGGGTACATAATAAGCCACCGTTGGCCATAAAGGATTACATACATTTTACAAAACCGGGAGGAGAGAAAGTTGCCAGGATGATCCTGAAAGGTCTTTCCCGGATGATTGATGAAGAAGAATTGCCGGCCGCCTCCCCAAAAGCAGAAAAGGACACACTTAAGACAGATAAAGAACTTTAATATCCGCATGGATAAACTTATCGACATATTAAAACAGCAGAACGAGGCATTGTTCCTTTTTACGGACACGGCATTCTGGATATTTTTCGGGTTCGTGTTACTGGGGCATGCCATCGTATATCGTAACAAGGCGTTGCGCATACTGTTTCTGTTCGTTGTTAGTCTGTTTTTCTACTACAAAACGGGAGGTTACTTCTTTTCTCTTTTGCTGATATCAACCATCACCGACTATTCCATCGGGCTTGCCCTTGGGAAAGCTACCAAAAAGGCAGTACGAAAACTGCTCCTCACCATTAGTCTCGTGATAAACCTATCATTACTTGCATATTTCAAGTACCTGTTTTTCTTTGTTGACAGCATTAATCATATTTTCCATTCCGGCATTGTCCCTGTCGATTATCTTGCAGAGTTCAGCAACAAGGTTTTTCACACAGGCTTCGACATTTCCGATATCACGCTCCCTGTGGGTATCTCTTTTTTCACTTTTCAAACACTCAGTTACTCAATCGATGTTTACAGAAAAAAGATAGGTCCGGTACGCAACATCATCGACTTTGGTTTTTACGTGTCATTCTTCCCGCAGCTTGTGGCAGGCCCTATCGTACGTGCCAGCCAGTTCATTCCCCAGCTGAGCAAAAAATATCGCCTGTCGGAGCGTCAGGTATGGAAGGCAATTTTGCTTATTCTTGGCGGCTTGTTCAAAAAAATGGTTATCTCCGATTATCTCTCTGTTAACATGATAGATCGTGTTTTTGAGAGTCCCGGGATCTATTCCGGGGTGGAGATCCTCACCGCTGTTTACGGGTATGCACTCCAAATTTATTGCGATTTCTCCGGTTATACCGATATTGCTATCGGCCTTGCACTGCTGCTCGGCTTCAAACTGCCCAAGAACTTTAACTCGCCATACAAGGCCACATCGATCGTCAGTTTCTGGCGCAGGTGGCACATGTCACTCTCTTTCTGGCTCAGGGATTATCTTTACATTCCTCTCGGAGGAAACAGAAAAGGCACTTTCCGCACAGGTATTAACCTAATGATAACGATGCTTCTTGGAGGCCTGTGGCACGGAGCAAGCCTTAGGTTTGTGATATGGGGGGCGCTGCACGGCATAGGCCTTGTAGTTAATAAACTTTTCACAAAAGCATTTAACATCCTGAACTGGAAATTCCCGAAACCTCTCGGGTGGTTCATCACATTTCACTTTGTAGTGATCACCTGGATGGTGTTCAGGGCACACTCCCTCGAAACCCTTCATGTAATGTGGTACCGCCTGTTCAACGCCTTCCAGCCGGAGCTGTTTCTCAACATTGTTACAAGTCAGCCCTACATTTATATCTATCTGGCACTTGGCTTTACATTGCACTGGCTTCCCGGAAAGCTGAAAACTTTGTCCAGGAAAAGATTCGGTCGTTTGCCCGTGGTCATCAAGATATTATTTGCGGCTTTCATCCTCTTCCTCATTCATATCCTTCATCAGTCCGACTTGCAGCCGTTCATCTATTTCAGGTTCTAATTTTTATACCTGAGGTTGCACTATATGTTTTATTTGGGTATTTTTAAGCAATGAAACAACCTATCTTAAAAATACTTCTGTTACTGATCATCTCATTTACGGGCATGACAACCGGTATTGATGCCCAGTTTTATCATTTTGGCCAGTATTCCCTCGAAGAAGGGCTGCCTCAGTCTGAGGTTACAAGTATCGTCGAAGATCACTTAGGATATTTATGGGTTGGAACAAACGGTGGCGGCCTGTGCCGTTTCAACGGTAAAAGTTTTGATGTCTATTCCCGTAAGAACGGCCTTCATGAAAATATAATTTTAGGCTTGTATTTTGACAACAACTTCAATCTCTGGATAGGAAGCCCCGGTTCTATTCTTAGATATGATGGGAAAAACTTCCACAAGATATTCTTATCGGATACTGCTTTCTTCATGAACGAAATAAAGTTCTATGAAACGGCAGATGGTATTGTCTGGATACATTCCGGCCTTACTGACAACAGACGCGCATTTTTCAAGATCGTGAATGATTCGCTTGTTGAGGCTTCCCTCCTGTACAGTGAACTGAAAGATAAAAGCGTGCTTTACGTCACCCGCATCAACAGCGATTACCTTGTGATCTCAACTGCTCAAGGATTGTATGATATCAGGGGCGGTAAGCTTTCTCCTTCACAGCTGCTGCCTTCCTCGGAAAATGAACTGCACATACCCCTGCTGGTTGACAGGAGCAATGATGTATGGACTCTGACATTTGACAAAACCGATCATTTAAGGAAACTGCAACTGTTTAGATCGGGTAAGTTTCTGAAAGATATCTCTTTGCCCGAAGGGAGCAATTTATATGGAATACTCAATAGCTACCAGGACAGGGAGGGCGGCATCTGGTTCAGCATTTTCGATTATGGTGTGATACGATATTTTAACGGGGAGTGGAAAAGCTTCACAGAGAAAAACGGCCTGCCAATAAATTCCGTTCGTACTATACATGAAGACTCTGAAGAGAACTTTTGGTTCGGGACCTTGGGCGCAGGGCTGGTGCGGTACAGCGGTGATCTCTTCATCTCTTTTGACACAAGAAGCGGAATGTCGGATGATATCGTCCGGTCAATTTACCAGGATTCAAAAGGCAATTACTATTTCGGTGTCAACGGGAATGCCCTGAATATTTATGACGGTAAAGAAATAAGGGTCGTTAACCTGAAAGGAGGAGAAGGGACTGGTTACATCAGTGCAATGTATGAGGTCAGGCCGGGAGTGCTACTACTGGCAACCTTCTCAGGCCTGTACGAATTTAACGGCAAAAGTCTCAGGTCATGCAGCAAGGAATACGGGTTAGAAAGATCATATCCTGTATTCGACATAAAAAACAAAGGAGATACATTATACTTTTCCGTGTTCGGCTACGGCGTTGTTGAAAGCATAAACGGGAAAGCCTCTTTCTTCAACAAGAAGAACAGTGATTTCAAGGCAAAAAATGCATCTTCATTATTTTTTGACTCAAAAGATAACCTGTGGATATGTTCCGATAAAGGTATCTGGTTGTACAATAGCAATCTGACCAATATCAGCAAAAAATACAACCTTGGGATAACCTATATCCTGCAAGCAGCAGAGGACAAGAGAGGGAACATTTGGTTTGCAACTTACACCGACGGCCTTCTGAAATTCGATGGTGATACTTTCACTGTAGTTGATGCATCAAAAGGGCTAATTTCCGACAACATCTACTCCGTTATCAGTGATGATAACGGAAACATCTGGGCCGGGACCCAGAACGGCGTTGACAAACTGACAATTGATAATTCCGGGAATATTGCATCCATTGAGAACTTTGGCAAATATGATGGTTTTACAGGAATTGAGAACAATGGCAAGGCAAATTTCAGGGACCGCGAAGGGAATTTGTGGTTCGGGACCATCAAAGGGGCTATTATGTACAGCCCGGCAAAAAGACACATAAACTATTTGCCGCCGCCTGTTTTTATTAAAGACGTAAGAATTGGTTTCAGGCAGATAAACTGGAACTATCCTCCACCGTATGTTAAGCTCGATTCTGTTTCTTCCTGGCTCAACATGCCCGAAGGACTGACCCTGCCGCACGACAGGAACCACATAAGTTTCTCTTTCGACGGGCTTTGCTATACCGTTCCCGAAAAAGTAAAATATAAGTGGCGGCTTGACCCTTTAGAGAAAAACCTCATCCCGGCAACCAAAATGGACAGGGCCGTTTATTCATCACTGCCTCCCGGAAAATATACTTTCTACGTGAAAGCATGTAACAACAGCGGTGTGTGGAATGATACTCCTGCTGTTTATTCATTTACCATAAAAGCAGCATGGTGGCAGACGACGGAAATGAAATTACTGATAGTATTACTTTTGTTTGCCCTGACAATCCTGATCATTCGTATGCGAAAAAAACGCAGAGAGCTTTTCAAAAAGGAGATGTCAGCACTGCTGGAATCAAGAACGGCTGAGCTGAAGAAACAAAAAGATGAATTAGCGGAAAAGGAAAAACAATTAGAACAGGCAAAAAGGAAAAATGCTGAACTGAATGCGGAAATTGAAATATACCGTAAAAATGTCGGCAATCTTGCCGGGATTGCTGAAGCGGCGATTTCATCAAAGCCTTTTGAAGATATCTTCATGTCTGTTTATTACGACCTTGCAGAGATCATGGATATCCATCTGTTTGGCGTGGGAATTATAAACAGGGAGAAAAAGACTCTTGAATTTCAAAATCTGATCGTCGACAAAGAGAGGGCTCCGTTTATCAGGTTCACCCTTGATGACAAAGAAAGGATAGCGGTACTCAGCTGTACCCGGAATCAGGAAATACTTGCCGGGGACATATTGAAAGAGTATAAAAACTATGTGCAAGAGTTGAGGCCACTGTCCGGGGAGTTGAATCCACATTCTGTTATTTTCGTTCCTGTGAAATACCGGGGGAAAGTACTTGGCGTTGTTACCGCACACAGCACCCTAATAGGAGTTTACAATGAATATCATCTGAATGTAATGAGGATAGTGGCCGGTTTCATTGCATCTGTACAGCAACGATGACTTATTCATCCCTTTCCGGGATCATATATGTAAATAAAAAGCAGTATCACAACATTCAACAGTTTGTCTTGTATATGTATAAGCCATTATTCCTCACCGATATACATTTTTTAAAGATTCAAAGATACATAATCACATTCGTGCATTCGTGGCTAAAAAATAACGAACTATTGTATATTTGCACCAACAAAAATTTACCGGATTGAAAATAGGCAATATCACATTCGACAAGACGCCGCTATTGCTCGCTCCCATGGAGGATGTCACCGATGTGGCTTTTCGCTCACTGTGTAAAAGCTACGGTGCAGACCTCATGTACACCGAGTTCGTTTCTTCCGATGCACTTGTACGCCATGTGGAGAAATCGAAGAAAAAGATGGTGTTGCTTGACAAAGAACGTCCTGTCGGGATACAGATATACGGTAAAGACCCTGAAGCAATGGCTGAGGCGGCCCGCATCGCAGAAGATAGCAAGCCCGATCTGATAGATATCAACTTCGGTTGCCCGGTAAAAAAGATCGCTAAAAAAGGGGCCGGTGCAGGCCTGCTTCTTGACATCCCACGGATGATAGAGATCACAAGAGCCGTAGTGAATGCGGTAAAAACCCCGGTAACAGCAAAGACCCGTCTTGGATGGGACGACAATTCAAAGATCATTGTTGATGTTGCCGAACAACTGCAGGATACCGGCATTGCAGCCCTGACTATTCATGGGCGGACACGGGCGCAGATGTACCAGGGAGAAGCAGACTGGACACTCATCGGCGAGGTGAAAAATAATCCTCGTATGCATATCCCCATCATTGGCAACGGTGACATCACAGGGCCTGAACGTGCAAAAGAATACCTGGATAAATACGGCGTTGATGCATTGATGATAGGAAGGCCGTCCATCGGCAAGCCGTGGATATTCAGAGAGATAAGGCACTACCTTGATACCGGAGAGCTTCTGCCGCCTGTCACTCTTGAAGAGCATGTGAACATGATACGCAAACAGTTAGTAAAGACTGTGGAGTGGATTGGTGATGAGAGACGGGGCATATTGCACATGCGCCGGCATATGGCCCTTACATTTAAAGGCTTGCCAAACTTCAGGCCCCTTAAGATACGAATGCTCCGTTCCGAAAGCGTGGAAGAGCTGCATGAGATATATGATACCATCATCGAAACGTACAAAGATCACTAAACTAAGGACTCCGGAGCTTTGATAAACACGGACGTAAATTCAATATGTTGCATTTTGATAAATTGTTTTCGGGAATGGCCTCTCCCTTGTTCTGAATTTCCTCACCCCTCATTCCCTCCCGATATGAACCGGGACAGGCTCTCTCCATGTGAGAGGGGGAAGAGCCACAAACTCAAATATTTACGAAATATTCTTCAAGGGGGGGG
>JALVJU010000287.1 GCA_027034005.1 Marinilabiliaceae bacterium | reverse complement strand
TAGGAAAGAACACCGGGCCTATGGTTGTTATTGATGGTATTCCCGGTCGATCGTTGAGTGAAGTTGACCCTGTTGATATTGCAAGTATCTCTATTTTGAAAGATGCTGCAGCTGCGATCTACGGATCATCTGCTGCCAACGGTGTAATTCTGGTTACAACCAAAAAAGGGAAACAGGGCTTGCCGAAAATAACATATCAGTTCTATCAGGGATTCATGAAACCGACGGTTCTTCCTGAAGTCCTTAATGCAGGCGATTATGCAACTATGCTTAGCGAATATCAGGATTATGAAGGACGCGAGCGTACATACAGCGACCGTGATATAGAACTTTTCTACAGCGGCCGTGACCCCTGGGAGCACCCGAATACTGACTGGATGGGAGAACTTATTGCAAAGAACACTACTTCAATGAAGCACAATGTTTCTATAGAAGGAGGTAACAAAGGGAGGACATATTTTGTGTCGTTTGGTTACAGGAACCAGGAAGCAATCTACAAGGCCAAATCAACAAATTACAAGCAGTACAACCTGCGTGCTAACCTGAATCTTCCGATCACCAAATGGTTCAGGACTTCGATCGATTATGCAGGATATGTAAACAAGAAACTTTATCCGACCAAGAGTGCAAGCTCCATTTACGGTCAGGCAACACGCCTTGTGCCGACACAATGGGCATACTGGCCAACAGGTGAACCCGGGCCTGATATTGAATATGGTGACAACCCGGTGGTTACATCCACATTCGAGACAGGTACGGACGATACCAATGTATATAAGAACCAGACTAAATTTCTCGGATCTTTAACTCCGCTCAAAGGATTGTCCATAGATGTTTACTACACTTTCGACATAACAAACTCATACAGGAAAAGGTTTATGAAGCCCTGGATACTGTATTTCCCGCAGTGGGATACAGCTGTGCGTGACAGTGAAGGTTTTATAACATCAATGGATCTGACCCCTACGCCAAGAGGATATCCCTCACCTCAGTTGAGCGAGTATTATGACAGATATATGAGACAAGTGTGGAACTCGAGTTTCACTTACGAACATAAATTCGGTAATCACAGATTGAAGTTTTTTGGCGCCTATGAGCAGATACAGGAAGACTGGAACAACTTCGGAGCTTTCCGTAAAGATTATATCTCTGATATTGTTCAGACTCTTAGTGCAGGTGCTGATGAAGGTAAAGACAACTGGGGCGGTATAGGAATATATGCACGTAAATCATGGATTGGCCGTGTTAACTACAACTACAAAAATAAATATCTTGCAGAGTTCATCTTCAGGCGTGACGGATCACTTAAGTTCCCGCCGGACAGTAGGTGGGGTAACTTCCCCGGACTGTTGCTGGGCTGGCGTGCCTCAGAAGAGGAATTCTGGAAAAACAATCTTAGTGCTATCAATTATTTTAAGCTGAGAGCCTCGTATGGTAAAATGGGTATGGACCCGGGAGCTCCTTTCCAGTACATGAATAAATATGAGCTGGCGAAAGGTATGACATTTGGGACCGATAAAATTGTTGAAACTATAGTTCAACAAGCCGGTGTTGCCAACCCGAATATTACCTGGGAGAAGCAAACAACCTATAATGCAGGTTTTGATTCCCAGATACTGGACAATATGTTCCATCTGAATGCTGAATTCTTCTGGAACAAACGATCTGATATTCTTGCTCCAAGGAACGCATCTGTACCTTCATTCACAGGGCTTCAGCTTCCGGACGAGAACATAGCAGAAGTTAAAAACCACGGATTTGAGATAGATGGAGGATATCATTACAAAGGACATAATACATTTATGTTCAATGTTAACGGAAACTTCAGTTTTAACAGGAACAAAGTTGTGTTTATGGATGAACCCGAGAGGGCTGTACCATGGCAACAGCGTACCGGTCACCCATATGGAGCCGTTCTTCTTTACAAATCTATCGGCGTTTTTGCCGACCAGGCAGCAGTTGATAACTATCCGCATTGGCCGGGAGCAAAACCGGGTGATGTGATTTTTGATGACTACAATAATGACGGTGTAATAAATAGTGATGATAAAATACTTCTCGATAAAGCCGACGCACCTGAGATATTTTACGGTTTATCACTGGATGCTTCATTCAAGAATTTTACACTCTCCATATTGTTCCAGGGACAAGGAACTTACTACAGGATGAATATTCAGGACGGTCGCCGCGGGGAAGCAGGAAACTACTTCAAATGGAGTTATGAGAACCGCTGGACACCGGATCATATCCATACTGATATTGCCAGGGCATACAACAGGAATGACCTTTACTGGGCATTTGGCCGTAATAACAGTACATACCACTGGGACAATATGGCATATTGCCGTTTGAAGAACCTTATCCTTTCTTATACTTTACCTAAGAATATTATAAGGGATCTTAGATTAAATGACTTCAGCGTGTACTTGTCAGGTAATAATCTTGCGCTCATTTATTCAGCGCAGCATAATTTCGATCCTGAAATAGGCCGGCCAATGACCTATCCTGCTGTAAGAACAATAGCCATTGGAGCTAAGGTTACGTTTTAATTAATTTAATGAATAAATTAAAAATATAATAAAATGAAGAAATTAATATATATGATACTTCCTCTGATGTTACTTATAATAACATCTTGTGAGAATGTACTTGACCAGGCTCCGGTTGATTCTTTCGACCAAAACTCGGTTTTCCAGGATATAAACCTGACCAAAGCTTATCTTGGAAAATGTTATGATTTTATGGGCGGTTCAGGTCCCTGGTGGGGAGCCGGCGTGACACTTGGTTTACGTGAAGACCTGCTTGCCTCTGCTACTGACGAAGGTTTGTGTATTCACCGTCCGGGTGGTTACACTTTTGTAAAGGGTACTCTTAGTCCTGATGAACTTGGACATTTCGGAAATACTCGTTTTGACTGGATACGATGGGAGCCATTGTATAAAAACATCCAGAATGTCAATGTTTTGCTTGCTAATATCGATAACGTCCCGGCAGAAACACAGGGTGATAAAGATCTTATTGCAAGGATGAAAGCTGAAGCATATTTTATCAGGGCTTTTGACTATACTAATCTTTTGCGTTCTTATGGTGGCTTGATCCTGGTTGACAAACCATTTGAACTGGGTGAAGATTTTAGTACTTATAAAAGATCATCTCTTGATGAGACGCTGCAATTCATATTGGCCGATATCGACAAGGCAATACAGGGGCTTCCTAAAAACGGGGACATAGAACAGGGGCGTGCTACAAAAGGCGCTGCCGCAGCATTGAAATCAAGATTGTTGAGTTTCTGTTCAGGAGAACTTGTCAATGGAGGATACGAGGGAAGTAATCCTCTTGTGTCTTTCACAACAGGTACTCGTCAGGAAAGGCTTGCAGCAGCCAAAGCAGCAGCCAAAGATATCATTGATGGCAAATATGGTGAATTTGGCCTGACCGGCTCTACTGATGATCCCCCGGCAAATATGACGGAAGAGCAGGTTATGGAATATGCTGATAATTTCTATAACATATTTACCCAGAAAGGAGAATGGAACCAGGAGGTTATCTGGGGAGTTCAGTATCTGAACGAGAAAGGTAATCAAAGCTGGCAGAATATATGGTGGGGGCCTAATGGTTATCATAACTGGGGTAACAACAACCCTCTGGAACCTGTGGTTCGTAAGTTTGAGATGAAGGACGGTACTCCTTTTCAGTGGGATAAATATGATCCGGGGAATGATAATGTCCGTACTGCTACTGCGGACGAGCTGGCTGCCGACCCGGAAAGAAATCCATACAACGGACGAGAACCGCGTTTCTATGCAACAATACTTTTTGATGGTGCAAAATGGCAGCAGCGTCCGAGTGACGGTGCCGGAATGGACCCGGAAGGCCGCGTTCAGACAGGTTATTGGGTACATGATGATGGGACAGTAACAGCAGGTCTGGATACACGTCAAAGCCTTATTGAAGCATGGAACGGGACCAAAGTTGGATACTATCTCAAGAAATATGTGGATATAAATACTATTGGTCAGTTTTATCGAAATGAGAATGCATGGATAGAGTTTCGTTATGCAGAGGTCCTTTTGGATTATGCCGAGGCATGTATAGAACTTGGTGATGTGGCCGAGGGATTAGGTGCTGTGAACATGCTGCGTAACCGTGCCGGTTTGCCCGACAGGGATACAGGAGTTGATCAGGCTCAGGCACGTAAGTGGTATCGCCACGAACGTCAGATAGAGATGTTTGGTGAAGGTGATCGCTGGTACTGTATCCGTAAGTGGATGATCGCCGATCAGGTGATAGAAAATGTTCATCCTATTAAGATCTTCCATTATGATGACGGAAGTGTAGAATGGAACTATGATACAGAAACCATAGTTGACGACAGGACATGGCCGGATAACCGTCAGTACTGGATACCTATTTCAAGGACTGAGATCAATAAGGCTACTCAGCTTCAGCAGAATCCAGGATATCAATAGAAGAGTGTTCCAAAGTTATTTGACAAAAAAAGAACCGGTTTTTTCCGGTTCTTTTTTTATTTTACCTGTTGGCTCTGCTTTTTTTTTGAGCTTTGTACTTATTCAATTTGTACTGCAGTTTTCAGCAGCTGTCTTTCCATACCTTTCCCCGCCCATTCAGCCTTGATAGCAGAACCTCCGCCATTCTGAAAGTAGTAAAGAGTGACCTTATGCAAACCTTTCTGAAGTGTTACTTTAGCACTCTTTTCAAGTTTGCCGTGAGCTCCGTCATTGTCAATTATTTTAATGTTATCGATGTAAAGGGCACTACCGTCGTTGGATGTCAGGTAAAAAGTATAGATCTCGTTTTCCGGTGCATTAATGAAACCGTCGAAGATGAATGCAAAATCCTTTTCCCTGCGTGCTTTTTCGAGTGAAATATTCTGAACATTGCCTTTTGCTATCAATGTTAAATCTTTTATTTGCGATGTGTTATGTGCTTTGCCTTCAAAATACCGGTACTTGAACCCTTTGTGGGGATTGCTGATGGAGGTGACAGCAGACATGATGATACCTGTTCCTGCCGTGATGCTGACGATCCTGCTCTCTGTTTTTCCGGGACTGAATGCCTGCATCGTCAAAGGTGTAAGGTGTGTTATCTTAAAAGGTTTTTCATAAAGTTCTCCTTTTTTATATCCAGGCAGGTTGCTGTCAAGAGTGTAGAAGATTTGTGCATTCCTGTCTTTGCATCCCAGTGTTATCAATCCGTTATCGTCCGATGCAATGTATGGGGCAGGAGTAGCGTCGGCATATACCCAGTCGAGGTTCACAACTGTAATGTTGGTTGTTGACAGTCCGTTATTGGTGCGGGTATCACCTGCACAGTGTCCGAGCAAAACATTATCGTCAACAAGCTCGATGGCAGTGTAACAGTACCAGCCCATGGGATCACTTTCTATGGTCTTTACCTTCTCCCAGGTTTTTGCTTCATCTTTCGATATTGCCATGTTGAATGGAGTACGCCTGCCTCCGTCACGCCCTTTTGCAAAATTGTTGTTCCACACCAGCAGCAGGTCGCCTGTTTTGGGGATTCTCTTTATTGAAGCAGGTGAAAGAGGTGATTTTATGTTACCGGGGGCGACTGCACTCCATGTTTTGCCATTGTCACCGGAAAAGGAGAAGTATTGATGGCCTTCAGGAGTACGGCAAAACAACAGCAGCCTGCCGTCTTTCAGTTCTATCAGTCCAGGTTCCTGTAAAATGATTTTTTCCGGGTTAGGGACTGCTTCCGAGCGTTTCCATGTTTTCCCGTTGTCATCGGAGAAGTGGGCGCTTATCACACCGTGGCTCGCACTGGACATGAAATGTTGTGAAGATGGGAATATGAGCCGGCCGTTGTTCAATTGCACCAGTCTGTCGTTGTTGACAACATAGTATCCGTTTTCATCAACGCATTTGACAGGAGAACCCCAGCTATGTGCTTCGTCATTTGATTTGCGCAGATAGGGCATGCAGATGTCATCACTGTCCTTGCGCAGGTACAGCATGGCGATATCTCCTGATGTGAGACGCAGCAAAGATACAGACATTGTGTTCTGTTTTCCCTCGTTGGGCAGGATAACAGTGTCTTGCTTTGTCCAGGTCATTCCTTTGTCCGAGGAGTATCTGCCGGCCAGGAAGGCGCTGGCTGCATCTCCTGTTCCTCCTGTGAAATGAGTATAAACGAAAAGTATCCTTCCGTCTTTTAGTTTGATGAAATCGCCTTCACTGTTCCTCGGGTTTCCCGGGCCCGGTTCCAGCTTTAGAGTTACTTTTTTCACAGGCTCTTTTACTTTAACGGAATTTGTGCTGCAGGATATTAAAAAAGCAAGTGAGATGGATAAAATAAATATGGTCCGTAACATGATTTTTGTGTATGGGTTAATCTTTAACAGCTGAAACTACTTTTTTTCTTGCTGAAAATCAAATGAAAGGAATATAATTCCAGGGGATCGTTATGAAACAGCTTTTATGTTATCCGTTATTTTGGAAGGCAGAATGATGTTTTTATCGGATATGCATCCTTTTGAAAAAGGCAATAAGATCTCCTAAGTTACGGGGTTACCATTGTTACGCCCCGATGGGGCTTGCTTTGGCCATGGATAGGGATATTTTGCTTTATGTGTCCCAAATATATCAATTAGCAGTTTGTGAAATTGGTACAACAATAATATTTCTGTTTTTATACCTTATTTTTATTTCGTGGATTTTGTCGTCTCCCTCCCCTTGATATGGCTGTATGGTTCTCAAATGAATAAAGCCAGGTCACGTCACTTTATTTTTGACCTTAAATCCGCAAGGGTGCTTTGTAGCAGCGAAGAAGCATCGTAAGCGTAGCATTAGCTACGGTGAGAAGCTTCAAACGAGTATTTTCAATAATGATGTGACTTTGGAGGTTGCAGCAGAAACACTATTGCAGATTTAAGGTTTGATAAAAAAAACTCCCGTTCCTTCGGAAAAAACCGATGGAGCGGGAGCCTTCCGGTGTTTGATCATATTAGGTGTTAGAAACTGTGTTCCGTTTTTTTCGTCCAGAATGAACCTCTTCGGCGATCTCCAGAGCTTTTTCTATTTTAAGAATCAGGTCTCCCGGGTTTTCAAGTCCGATGCTGAGACGTATTAGGTTTGGAGCTATCCCGAGGCGCTTCCTGTCTTCGGGAGAGACATCCACATGGGTCATGGTTGCGGGGTGTTCGGCCAGGCTTTCAGTTGAGCCGAGACTTACAGCCAGTTTGAACATCTCAAGGTTGTTCAGAAATGCAAATGCCTCTTTTTCTCCTCCTTTTATCTCAAATGCTATCATCGATCCCGGGGCTTCACACTGTTTTTTGTAAATACGTTCCTGATCAGATCCATTTTCAAGGAATCCAAGGTAATGCAGGTTCGTTACCATGTTATGGCTTAACAGATACTGCGCGATCTCAATGGCACTGCGTGACTGTTGTTCCATTCTTATTTTAAGTGTTTCAAGGCTGCGCATCAGGAGCCAGGCAGAGTTGGGGTCTATCTGGCTGCCAAAGAACGTGCGCATTGCCTTTATCTGGCCTATCAGGCTGTTGTTTCCCACGCATGCACCTGCAATTACATCACTGTGCCCGCCAATGAACTTGGTAGCTGAGTAAACAACAAGGTCGGCGCCGAATTTCATGGGATGCTGGAAAACAGGCCCGAGGAAAGTATTGTCCACGACCATGAGGCATTCACGTTCAAAACTTGTGAAGCCATCGGCCATATCCCTCACCGTCTCAAGGTCGATAAGAGAGTTGATGGGGTTCCCTGGCGTTTCTACGTATATCATGGCAGGTTCCAGCCCCGGAGCTTCTTTTTTTATTCTTTTCTGTATCTCTGTTTCTGTTTCTCCCGGGAAGAATTTTATTACTTTAATACCAAACTGCGGCAGCACATGATTGAAAAAGTGGTCGGTGCCTCCGTACACCGGTGAAGCATACACGAACAGGTCACCCGGCCGTACGAATGTGAGCACAGTAGTTGTTATCGCCGCCATGCCGCTGCTGAAAAAGGCTCCGGCTTCGGCGTTGTCCCATACGGCAAGCCGCTGCTCAAGAACATGCATATTGGGGTTATCCACCCTGCTGTAGATCATTCCAAGCTCTTCACCTTCTTTCTTGTCCCTTAATCCGTAAGCGATCTCGAAGAAGGCTTTCCCTTCCTCCGCCGTGTGAAAAGCGAATGTTGAGGTCTGGAATATCGGTGACTTTACCGCTCCCTGATGTTCTTTGGCAGAGTAACCAAGTGACATCATATAACTTTCGGGAGACATTGATGGACTTTTCATGGTTTTTTAAGTTTTTTATTTATCCAAAGTTACGAATGAGTGGTTATAGATTCTTAAAAAAATCAATAAACAGGAAAAAAAACCTAAATAAAATTTGATAAGCAGAAATAAAATGATTTATTTGATTTGAAAATTGTTTTAAACCAGAAAATAATTCTGAAATGGAAATTAAACTGGATTCAACGGACAGGAAACTCCTGATGCTGCTTCAGGAGGATGCAAAACTGACAACTAAACAGCTCGCCCATCATCTCGGGCTGACAGTGACCCCGGTGTTCGAGAGGATCAAGAGGCTGGAAAAGCAAGGAGTTATCGAACGATATGTGGCAATGCTGAACAAAGAGAAGATAGGCCGAAAACTCATAGCCTTTTGTAATGTGTCGATCAAGGAACATTCACGGGAGTATATCCATCATTTCGAGACACAGATCACTAAATTTCCGGAAGTGATGGAGTGCTATCATATTGCGGGTATGTATGACTACATGCTTAAGGTCACGACCGAGAACATGGATTCGTATCACGATTTCATTTACAACAAGCTTGCGACCATTGACAACATAGGCAATGTACGAAGTTCATTTGTTATGAATGAATTAAAAAACAGTACTGTCTATAAGTTGATCTGATAAAAATGTTTATTTTTATACTTTGGTTTTTTAATTATAATGCTATTCGATATGAAAAATGATAAAGAAAGGCTGCCCAGGCGTTCATTCATTAAAACTGCAGCTGCTGCCGGAGCAGCAATTTCCGTAGCGCCAAACATGGCTTTTGGCAAAAATAAAAAAGATAAGTCAAAAAAGGTTAAGATCGGTTTTATAGGTGTTGGCGGGCGCGGGCGTTCGCACCTGCATAACATCCTGAAAAGGGACGATGTGGCAATTCCTGCCATTTGCGATATTGATCCTAAAGCAATTGAGAAAGCTTTGGATATGATCTCTAAAGCGGGATTTCCAAAGCCTGAGGTTTATCAGGACGGAGAGCATGCCTATGAAAAACTTCTTGCCAGGGATGACGTTGAGGGGGTTATCATTGCCACGCCCTGGTTATGGCATACTCCAATGTCGGTTGACGGAATGAAAGCAGGGAAATATGTTGGGGTTGAAGTCTCTGCGGCCACAACACTCGCTGAGTGCTGGGATCTTGTTGATACTTATGAAGAGACAGGTTCACCTTTGATGATACTTGAGAATGTCAACTACCGTCGTGATGTGATGGCAGTTATGAACATGGTCCGTCAGAATGTTTTCGGAGAATTACTGCATGCCCGCTGCGGCTATCGTCATGATCTGCGCGGGGTTAAATTCAACCCTGGTGTGGAATTCGGTAAAGGTGCCAATGGAGAAGCAAGGTGGCGTACCCAGCATTCACTGAAGCGGAATGCTGACCTTTATCCTACACATGGAGTAGGGCCTGTTGCCACCATGATGAACGTTAACAGGGGCAATGCATTTGTTTCCCTGACTTCACATGCAACCAAGTCGCGTGGATTGCACAAATATATCGTCGATCATGCAGGCGAAGACCATCCCAATGCAAAACTGAAATGGAGACTCGGCGACATTGTTACCACAACAATAAATACTGCTATGGGTGAAACTATAATTGTTACCCATGATACCAATTCTCCCAAGCCTTACTCTCTTGACTTTCAGGTTCAGGGAACACAGGGGTTGACAGAATTCGATTACGATAAAAAACGTATTTATGTTGAAGGAGTGAGCAAGCCTCATCACTGGGACGATATGCGTGAGTGGCTTAAAAAGTATGATCACCCGCTCTGGAAGAAATATGGAGAATATGCAGCCGGTTCAGGGCACGGAGGTATGGACTTCTTTGTTGATCATGCTTTTGTAGAAGTTGTTAAGCGTAAGGAGGAGCCGCCACTGGATGTTTATGATGCAGCTGCATGGAGTGCTATTACTCCGCTTTCGGAAAGGTCACTTGCCGAAGGAAATGCACCTCAGACATTCCCCGATTTTACACGGGGCAACTGGATAAAGAGAAAACCGATATTTGCATTAAACGATGATTATTAACAGAAAAGGGAGCTTTCAGCTCCCTTTTTTATTTTTAGTGGTTAGAGTGTCACCCTTTCCATGTACCTTCTTTAGCCCCGAGAAACCTTTCGTTTACAGTATTCCAGTTTACTATGTTCCAGAAATTGTTTATGTAGTCAGCCCTGCGATTCTGGTATCTCAGGTAGTACGAGTGTTCCCAAACATCGATGGTAAGCAAAGGCACACCTTTTACTTCCGCAAAGTCCATAAGCGGGTTGTCCTGATTTGTTGAAGTAACAATCTTCAGCTCTTTGTTATCTGTCATTATCAGCCATGCCCAACCACTGCCGAACAGTGTTTTCGCAGCTTTGTTGAATTCGGCCTTGAACTGAACCATAGAGTCGAAATACTTCACAATCTTACTCAGCAACTTTGCACACGGTTCTCCTCCCTTAGGGCTGAGATTGTCCCAGTAAAGCATGTGATTGTAATATCCTCCGCCATAATTTTTAACTGTTTCGCTGTATGCCGACACGTTTGCAAAGATCTTGTACATAGGCATCTTTTCAAGCTCGGTGCCTTTTATGGCAGCTGAGAATTTTTTGAAATATCCCCTGTGATGTTTATCGTAATGTATTTCAACTGTACGGGCATCAATGTATGGTTCAAGTGCGTTATAAGCAAAGGGCAGCGGCGGGAATTTGTGTTCGGAGATAGTCCCGGGCGAACTGCTTTTTGCTTTGGTATTTTTGTCAGATGACTTAGATGTGCCTGGTACACATGCCGAGATGACACCTAAACCTACTAAACTTATGAAACCTCTTCTGTGCATTCTTGTATCTTTTTTGATTTATTTTCGTAAGTTCATTATAAACGATTAACGGAGGGTATTTGTTCAATTAATCTGTTTTTTGATCTGAAAAAAATGAGTTTAAAAAAACGCCTGTCTAATTCAGGATATATGAAAATAGCCGTAGCGATGCTTTTACTGCTTGGTGTCATGTCTTTTACATCGAAAGATTACGAGAAGCGTGGTGACAAGTATTTAAAAGTATACAACTACGAAAGGGCCTTGAAGGAATATCTGAAAGCATACAAAAAGAACAACAATAATCCGGAGGTACTCTATAAAATATCGTATTGTTATTTGACAGGTAATCAGCTGAAGGATAAAGCGATCCCGTATCTGTTAAAGCTGGAAGAGCTTAAGCCGGAGAACAAGGAGATTCTTTTCGATCTTGCAAAGGCCTATTTTCACGGGCATAAGTTTGATGAAGCACAGGACTATCTGGACAGGTATGAGAAGCAGGTAAAGCTGCTCAGACCGCAAAGCCTTGATAAGATAAAACAGTTGAGAAGTTATATAAAAAATGCGATAGCATACACCAGTGAACCGCAAATTGTCGATCTTATTAACATGGGACAAAATATTAATACCCCGAGGTCGGAGTTAAGCCCTTTTGTTACAAGCGATGAATCAACACTGTTCTACTCTTCTGATAAAAGGTACAACAACCGCATCGGGAATTATTACTTTAATGTTTGTGTATCGCAGATGCAGGACGAAGGCTGGGGAAAGTATAAAATGCCCGGATCATATGTGAACTCTGATTTTGATGAGATAGTGGCCGGGATAAGTCCTTCCGGTGATGAGGTTTTTATTTTTCATAACCGCTATGGCGACAATGTGATCGCTTATGCAAAATATAAAGGGCATTACCGGTTCGACCTGATGTCAGATTTTGGGTATCCCATCGACATGAAAGGAGGGGAGTACGGCGTTTGTATGACCGAAGGAGGTGATACCATAATTTACTCTGCCGAAGCAAAGAATGGTTCGACAGACCTTTTTTATGCATTGAAACTCCCGACAGGCGAGTGGGGCGTATCACGCCCGTTGCCCGGAAAGATAAACAGTAAGTACGACGAGAACTTTCCCGTTTACATGTCGGATGAAAAACGGATATATTTTTCAAGTAACAATCCAAAGTCCATGGGCGGGTATGATCTTTTCTATTCGCAGCTTGACACCGCCACAGGCGAATGGGGCGAGCCGGTCAATCTCGGATATCCCATTAACGACACTTATGACAACTACTCCATTTCGTGGGTGAAAGGGAAGCGTATCGGCTATGTTTCTGCCGTGCGGCCCGAAGGATATGGTAGCAGGGATATCTACAAGGTGGTATTCGTAAACAGGGAGGCGTCTGACGTGATCTATCGCTGTTCGTTGCGAGTACAGACTGATACCGGGCTTGTTGTACCATGGTTTACCCCGCAGATAAATGTTTTTGATACACTGGACCTGAAGGTGGGCAGTTATGCAATGGCCGGGGATTCCGCCAGGTTTATCATGGCCCTTCCTCCGGGTGATTACTATCTGAAGGTTGAGGATGAGGCGATACGGTCCTTCGTTGATACCATATCGGTTCCCGAAAAACTTTACAGGGCTGTTCCACACGATAAAATGTATGTCCTGACACCTGCCTCTAAAAAATAATATTTGATTACATTTGCGAAATGTTAATTCAATGCCCTTTCACGGCATCATAAATGTTTTTTAATGGATCTTAATTTAAAGAATCCGATAGTTTTCTTTGACCTTGAAGCTACCGGACTGAATATTGCTGAAGACAGGATAGTTGAAGTTTCGCTTTTGAAGGTAAATGTTGACGGTAGTGAAGAGCTTAAAACCTACCGTGTAAATCCGGAGATTCCCATTCCAAAGAAGGTGACGGATATTCACGGGATTACTGATGAAGATATCAAGGATTCCCCCACTTTTAAAGAGATAGCTAACGAGATAGCACGGTTCATCAAAGGATGTGACCTTGGTGGTTTCAATTCCAATAAGTTTGATATTCCTTTACTTGCCGAGGAGTTCCTGAGGGCAGGTGTCGATATTGATCTGAAGAAGAGGAAATTTGTTGATGTGCAGACTATCTTTTTCAAGATGGAAAAACGGGACCTTAAATCGGCCTACAAGTTTTATCTCGACAAGGAGCTTAAAAACTCCCATTCGGCAGAGGCGGATACTGTGGCTACATACGAGATACTTAAAGCGCAGCTTGAAAGGTATGAACCCCAGCTGAAGAATGAGATAGACTATCTTGCCGGTTTCTCGACTTTTAACAAGAATGCCGATTTTGTGGGCAGGATCATCTTTAACGACAAGAATGAAGAGGTGTTCAATTTTGGAAAGTACAAAGGAAAGAAAGTGGAGGAAGTGTTTGAGAAGGATCCAGGCTATTATGGCTGGATGATGAACGGGGATTTTCCGCTTTATACCAAGAAAGTGCTTACTGAGATCAAATTAAGGAAGCTGAAAAAGTGATTGTCGAACCTTAAACCCTTTATCAAATGAAGATCCTTTGCATAGGACGGAATTACGTAGAGCACATTAAAGAGCTGGAGAATGAGGTAAGCGGTGAGCCGGTTGTTTTCCTTAAACCTGATACCGCTTTGCTGCGTAACGGGAACCCGTTTTACATTCCGGATTTTGCCGATGAGTTTCACTACGAGGTTGAACTGCTTGTGAAGATAAACAAACTGGGGAAAAACATTGAGCCTGAATTTGCCCACAGGTATTACGAGGAGATCGGTATCGGCATTGATTTTACTGCACGCGACCTGCAGAACAAACTGCGGAAAAAAGGACTGCCGTGGGAGAAGTGCAAAGCATTCGACAGTTCGGCAGCTATCAGTGAGTTTGTTCCGAAATCAAAATATCCTGACATAAACAACATAAATTTCCGACTTGATATTAACGGCGAGACCCGACAGAGGGGCAATTCTTCTATGATGATATACAAGATAGATACCATTGTTTCTCACCTCTCAAAATATTTCACACTGAAGATAGGGGACATAATTTTCACTGGAACGCCTGCCGGAGTAGGCCCGGTGAAGATTGACGACAGGCTGCAGCTCTACATCGAGGATGAGCAGATGCTTGACTTTATGATCAGGTGATAGGTTTTTATATGTTAATGCCCGGTATTCTCTGATAATTCATGAAGATTTTATGTTAAGGGCAAAATTGGTTTTAATGTTTTTTCCGGGCAGGTAAAACATCATCCTCTGTGCTTCAGTGTTCATATAATACAATACGATTATAAAAAAGGTGTGTTAATTTTGGTTTGGAAACATAGTTGTTTATGCATGCATTCCACCGTCCATTAAAATATTTTCACCATTGACATAAGCAGATGCCTTTGAAGCTAAAAATACCACTAGGCCCTTTATGTCATCATTATTTGCCATTCGACCAACGGGAACTTTTTTACAATAATTTTCAACAAACCGTTTAGGTTGATTATTGAAAAGACCTCCCGGACTGATGCAATTGACACGTATGTTTTTATTTGCCAACATTCTTGCTAAATAGCGGGTAAGATTTATCAAACCTCCCCTGTGAAAGAAATAATCAGGGGGCATGTCCCCCATATCTGTACCTTCATAATTTGTCAGGTCGGGGCCAAAAACGCCCATCATAGAACTTATGTTGATAATACTGCCTCCACCGGCTAATGTAATCAGACCAGTCATTTCACGAAGGATATCGAACATTCCGGTTGCATTTACACGCATAGATTCTTCAAAAAGTTCAATAGGGTCGTTATAGCCGGACATAGGGCGACTAACGGCATTGTTGACAAAAACATCAAGTCTTCCAAATTTTTTTATTATTTGTTGTTTTAATGACATAACAGAATCATGGTCTGCCTGATCAACTTGCATAACATGTACAGTTAATCCATTGGCTATACATTTTTGCGCAAACTTTTTACTATTTTCTATATTTCTGGAAGCAGTAATCACAGTGGCATCAGCTTCTGCAAGACCTTCTACAATACACTTGCCATAATTTCCAGCGCCACCGGTAACAAGAGCAATTTTACCTTTTAAACTTAATAAATCTTTAACATTCATTATTTGTCTATTTTTTACTTCTTAATTTGTAAGGTCAATTATTTTACCATTTTGCCCAAGGCTTTCTTTGGCTCCAATGAGGGTTCTAATAATATTTTCTGTTTTTTCAAACGGGATCCTTGGTTTGCCCTCCCGGACGGAACGGACAAACTCATTCAGGTTTTCTTTAAACATGACGTAAGAGTTTTTGATGTCAATTGTTTGCCATCCCTTTTGTCCATAAAGGGATATTTGAAAAGTAGCTGATATATCCATATAGATATGTACTGTAACTTGCAGTTCATTGTCAAAAACAACACTGACGATCTCTTTTCCAGGTTTTCCAATATTTTGCACATTTACAGCTTTTGGATCATCCAATAGTGCAAATAAGGCTTCCAGCATGTGAACCCCGTATTTTGTCCAGTCTTTGCTGCCAACAACAGTAGCCAGCTCTATTTTCCCTATCGTGTTTAATTCTGTTTTTAAAGATAGGCATTCAGACGAATAGCGCATTGAGGAGCATGACATGATGAACTTTCCTTTTTGTTGTTGTGATTTGAAATAATTCAGGTCGGCATATGACATGGCCAAAGGCTTGTCTATGAAAATGGGGACTCCTGCGTCCAAAAATGGTTTTGCCATAGCAACGTGGTTTTCGGGATCATCTCTAGCCAGTATTACAGCATCAACCTGATCGATCATTTCTTCGGCTTTTTCTACAACATGTGTAATGCCCGAAGCCCTGGCAATATGTTCGGATAGTTTTCTGTCCTGGGTCCAAATATGTGTGACTGCTGCACCGTCAATGCCCAATGTATTCTTGTTTGCTTTCAGGTAGAGGGGTATTCCTGCATAGCCACACTTCTCCATCTCTTTTTCGTTGTAATCTCCGTTGATAATGGCAGCCCATGAATAAGGGTGGCCATTCCCTTCGTTTAATCCTAGAATTCCAATTTTAATCATTATTACGCCGTTTAGCATTGTGATCTGTATAAAAATAGTATAATGAAGCATTCTTCTAATGAAAACGAATGCTATATGCCTGTTCAGGTAGTTTAATATGGTTTTCCCATTGAACTGGGACTGAAATTTCATCGGAATGAATAGGAACAGATTCATTTAATGTATACTCACTAATTGGCTTGCCATTTTCATTTAACAGTTCGGCAGGCATTGGACCTCCTGTCGCATTAATATTTACGAGCAAATATCCACTGGTGTCTTTTATGGGATATGTTGTGATATGTTCCCAGACGGTTGCATAGAGCGAAACAAAACCATTATTTCGCAAAGTAGCCAAATCAATTCCGCTTTTATGCTCTTTTATGTCATGTTGGCCATCCCATGCACCATAATAGTTCTGCCTTTTGTCACTATGATTAATTGATGGGGCGGTAAAGAGCATCCCATTGTTCAAGGTACCTACTGCACCAACTGGAATAAAAGTCTCCTTATTGGCAACATGTATCCAGTTTTTATTTTCATGGTTAATGGTCAATTGGATATCAATGGTTTCATTACCGGTTTTTTTATATGAATGCAGCAACACTATGTAACTGCTTCCATAATGTGAAGTATTTATTCCATAAGATTTTGGGCCAATAGAATCATTAGCATGCCTAATCGCTACCTCTGGCTCAGGCCAATGAATAAAATCGTCATTTTCTACACGTACAAAATGTCGGTGTGATGGCCTTGCGTTAGCCCAACCTTTGGAACAGGCAACAAATTTCCCCGTATTTTTATTTTGCATCACTGACATTACATCACCATTTTTTTCAAACCTATAAATTCTTGTGATGAACTTATAGTTTCATTTTTACAAGAAAAGATTTTAGATGCACTGATTATCAAAACTAAACCTTGACAAAAAAACTTTCTAAAGCGGTTTTTGATTATTTTCATATAGTTTATTATCATACATGCATCAAATCAAATACGTGAATCTTGCAGCTTAGGTTAACCAACCCATCCTGTCCCATTTAGGTAGATCAAGGAATTGCAGATCAGGGTATTGGAGTTTTTTGGCACGTTTTAATATTTCTTTGCTGAAGTAATATCCATTTGCTATATCAACAGCTTTTTGTAAATAATCCATTTTGTCTATCCCCACCAATACGGACGAAATTTGCCTAAAAGAAAGGGCAAATTTAATTGCAACAGATGTAAGGTCAGGGGCAGAACTGTTGATTAGCTCGTCATATTGTCTGATGTGCTGCTCTACAGTATTCAGCTTTTGGTGCAGTTTCCTGCCTTTACTACTTAATAATCCTTTGAATAGTACTGAACGCACCATTATACCAACTCCCTGTTTTGCTGCTGATGCAAAAACAGTTTCCTGAGACTGGTCCATCAAATTAAATGGTAGTTGAATCACATCCCATATACCGCTTTCAATTGCGGTTTTTGATTCTTCTACCGAATAGGTGGAAACACCGGTTGCCCGGATTGTCCCTCTCCGTTTCAAATCTAAAAATGTTTTGCTAACTGTTTCGTTTTCAAGAATCTCTGTATCTGCCTGATGTAACATATATACATCTATGTATCCTGTCTTTAATTCGTTAAGGCTTTTTATTACAGATCCTTCTATGATCTTCTTAATACGATTAGAATCAGGCAGATATCCTTTTGGGTCTTTAATATGTCGACATTTGGTACTGATAACTACCTGATCCCTGATCTTTTTAAATGCTTGTCCTATGATAGATTCGCTCTCACCATACATTCGTGCAGTATCAAAAAAATTAATGCCCCTGTCCAAAGCAGATTGCAGTAATGAAATTGCCTGCGACCGAGGGAGCATATCGGATTTATTATTTATACCTATACCATAAGGCATTCCTATTTCTACGCCACCAAATGCAATTTCTGAGACTTCTATACCGGTTTTTCCAAGGGGTCTTTTGTTCATTTGAATTTTTAATTAATCAGAAATAACTTTTCCATATCTAAAAGGAAGATAACTTAAAGCAATGCTGAAAGAAATTCCAACTATAAACGAGATAGGGATAATCCATAAAAATGATATATTAACATTAAATAATTCATTTGAGAAACTAACTAATATGGCAGAGATACCACTAAGTAGTGTGCCAATAAAAGTTGCATTTGGGGATGCCTTTTTTATAAACATTGCCATAAAGAATGGTACAAAAAGCGGGGCAACGAATAAATTACTGGTTTTAAAGGTAATTTCTAAAAGGTTTCCTTGAATATTACTAATTAGCAAACTCACAAAAACAATTACCACCCCTATAATTACTGAGATGCCTTGGGCCAATTTGATCTTTTTCTTGTCGCTCATTAATTTGGCTCCTGAATGAAGGATAAAATCGTCAACAATTGATAATGAAGAAGAATTTATACCTGACGAAAGGCTGGACATAGCCGCTGCAAGTAGGCCGGCCAAAACAAGCCCTGAGAACCCTGCTGGAAGGCCGATAGCAATAAATTTTGGAAACAGGGAATCCGCCCCTTCTTCAATGGATACACCACTTAATATCTCCGGATGGATTTTTACATAGGCAAAAAGTCCTAGTCCCAGAATGAGAAGTAATATATAAACAAAAATATTAACCAAGACAGAGCTCAGATACATCCTTTTTGCCGCTTTAACATCCTTAGTAGCAAGATATCGTTGGATGGCCATCTGGTCAGAACCTGCCGTACATACATACCATCCAAATGTTGAAATAAATGCAGTTAAGAAACTCACTCTGACATCGGTATCAAAAAACACCCAGCCTGACCAGTTTTTCGGCCATTCTTTAGGGATGATATCTGCCGGGCTGCCTAGGTCCTTAACAATCAGAGTGATTGCAAGTATAGTCCCCCCAAATAAAACAAAGGATTGAACAACATCAGTAAGTACCACGCTTCGTAATCCCCCTGATGAGGTATAAATAATGGTAATAATTCCCATTACAATACCAACCATCAATGCAGTTTGTTCAGACCATCCCATTATCGGGATAATTATCTTTTCTGAAACCATATAAATAATCACGCTCATCCATAGAAAACGCATTGTTAAAAAATAAACAGAGGCAATTACGCGATTTTGCTTTCCAACCCTTTTTTCCAGTAATTCATAAGCACTACTTACGTTGAGTCTCATTATAAAAGGGATGAAAAAATAAGCAACGACATAGTATATAAATGGTAAAGCAAAAATCATTATGAATATCATTGGCCCATGTTTTACCATTTCGCCGGGCAAGGAAAGATAAGTTATAGCACTAAACATGGTAGCAAAAAGAGATATCCCTACTTTCCATGATTTCATTCCTCGACCTCCAAGTAAATAATCTTCAGCGTTTTTATTTTGACGTGAAAAATAAAAACCTACAAGTAACATCCCTATACCATAGGCAATAATTATTATCCAGTCAATAATTGTTAATGATATTTTTTCCATGGTTATTTTATATTTTAGTACTGAGTTCCTCTATTAAGACTTGACCTGCTTTAGCTGAGAATATGCTGTTAGAAGCTTCATAACCACCTTCTTTTTCAGCCTCTGGTGTAACAAGGTATCCGGCAAGTACCCCATTGGACAAACTATTGACGAATGTTCTTTTTGCTGAATGTTTTTTTATCTCCAATGAATATTCTACAAACAACTCACCCGGTAAAAAAACAAACTGAACATCTCCAAGCCCAATTATATTTATTTCGGCCGGTAATACAGATTCATATACTTTTTTAAGCTCTCCATTTTCATGCATTTTTGATAGTTGTTTGTTCTCCAATGCGCCAAACCAGTCACATTCAACAGTTCTGATCTCTTTGGCGGGTTCCTTATCAAGTTGCATTTTTGTTAACTTGTTTTTTACAAAAATCACCTTTTTTTCTGCCTCATCAACTGTCATAAATTTTTTTTGAGGCAGGTTTATTTTGAATTGTTTTATGTTAATGGAGATCCAATTTTGATAATCCGATTCATTTAATCTTAAGATACTTTTAGTAATTAGTCTGCCCAATTTAAAACCCAATCGCTCTGCTTCTTCAAATGTATTTGAATTGATAAAATGTCTCGGAGATTGATTGCCGGAAGGCCCGGTGTGGTATAATAAAACGATATCTTTACCTAATTTTTCTTTGATATATGTTCTCGTATATCCTGGAAAATCGGCTGAATATAGTTTGGAATCTTCGTGCAAAACAGTAGGATGCATGCAATATATCGTAGATAAGGCGAATATTTTATCCGTAGCCATATCTTTTAAAACAATAATAGGGACTTCTGGATCAATTACGTCATTTATGCTTCGCCTATTGCCTCCAACTCCGGTAGCATCTGCCGTAGTGATTGCAATTTTAGATGCTTTTTTGTTGCGAAAAGCCTCAATGTAAACTGTCGCGATCTTATTTACCAAAAAAGTAATATATTCACCATCTGCCTTTGGCACAACCGGGTCATAAAAAATATCGCTAAATGTTACCGGGCCGGAATGAGTGTGAGTGGCGGAAATCATCAGGTTCTCACCTTTTATCCCGGTTGCTTCCTGAACTTGTTTCCTGACACGCATTGTTATGTCCTTTGAAATAAATATGACATCTACTGCGCAAAACCCGATCTGAGTCTCTCCATTGTCTATAATTAATGCAGAGGCATACAGAGGGTCGTGAACTCCTTCACTAACTCTCTCTACATGGGGATAACCATGCAGAAACATTGGTTTTTTAGGCGTTACATCGATAATGGCTGATCCAACTAAAAGTGTTTTCATTTTTCTTCAGATTTTACTTCCAAAAAGAAATCGCATTGTGTTTGTATAGGTAATCTTGGTTCTTATTTCCGAAGATAATCCCTTTAACAATTGAGATTCTTCGTCATAACGACAATCTAAGCGGTCTTCTATTAATTTACCATCGGCAGTATGATATTTTTGAATCCAATAGTTGAAAGGTGTATCGCTTCCCCATATTATTGTGTCCGGATATGTTTTGGCTAATTTAAACATCACGGATAGAGGGTCTTCATAATCCGCATCAAACCGCAGTCCCGGAACAGCTATGTTTTTTGAGTTTTGGACTGCCAGCCTACAATGGATGATAAAAGCAGAAAGGTCAACAAAACAATTTTCTAATTTATCTGCTTCTTGCAACGCCGGTTTTAAAAAGCGGGCAGAGTGGGCGATACAGACCCTAATATCAGGGTTGTGTTTTGCAAAAGTTAAAATATCATTTACTCCGGCCCAGGGATCTTTAGGGTGTACCGAGGAGTGAAAAGTGATAGGGAGCTCTTTCTTTCTTACTAAATCAAGTATTGGTTTGCCTTTGATTTCCAAATCTGAGATAAAAGACTGTATGTAGGTAGAAGCTGTTTTTAAGCCGAAAACAGGATATTTCTCCATTAAACCTTCCATAAAATCAGCCTGCTTTTCTGTTTCGCGTGAAGGGTCGAACATGAGAAAAGGTAGTGCTTTATGGCTATATTTTGGAAATATATTGTATATCTCATTTAGTAAATTCTTGTTTTCAAGTTCATAAGGAAAATTACAATGTTTTGTGGTTGTTGTAATTTCTGCTGAATCATTATCATACTCATAATATCGGGAGTCGACAAACGGAAAAACAACGGAGTAATCAATTCCAAGAACTTTCATTCTTAAATTCAAGTCTTCGAATGAAAGAGCATAAGGATAGCCATATTGACTATAAAACCTGGGCGAAATACCAACATGGGTATGCGCATCGACGACAGCCTTTTTTTTACGTAATATGTTTTTTGATGGTGCCCTGTTCATTAATATCCTTTTTCAAAATCTGGTTCGATATTCATTGCAATGGTTTCCGACACATAGGAGTCTGTTCGTAATAATTGATGTACTGATTCCGGGACTAGAGGTGTTGGGTCGCCATGTAAAACAAGTCGGGTGATCAGTCTTTGCCATGATGTAGTTGTTCCATGCACACTAATTCCACAAAATTGCATTCTGTTTTTTGCTCGTACTACCTGTGCCGGGCCAATAGTGGCTGCTTTAGGAGGCACCATTGCCAAATCGCCACTCATTCCAAAGCTGCCATGTAAAGAGTTTTGTGCAAGAGTAAACGGACTAAGAGTAACGATTCGGGATTCCATCTCCATCCATTCATCCATTGAATTGGCTTTAAATTCCGGCGCATCAGGTTCAATAAATGCCAGATGACCAGTCCAGCCGGGGCCGCTATAAACCATGTCAGCCTCACCGAGGTCGGTTATCATCTTACCATAATCATTTATGTTTTTATTAGTAAATGTGTGTATTTGATTTTCAGGAGGCCTGAGGTCTTTGTCTAAATTATAAAAGAAGTAGTTCTTAAATGCATAGCCAAAACCGTATCTCCAATTTTCCGGGGCTATATTTCCATCCTGGTCGGCATATTCATCCATATTGAAAGTATATAATTTACTGCAATCAACACGAAACTTATTTAGCATGTGTGCCAACATTCTGTAATGAGGCCAGGGATTTGGCATAATCAAAACAATAGCTTCATTATTATCTGAGGCAGTTTTTATACGGTGAAAAATATCAAAAAGCATAATAATACTCATATCAGCATCGGGAATTACCTTAATCCTAAAATCAGGGTTTTTATGCTTTTCAATATCTTTTCGTTCAATTTTACGTACTCTTTCCAGGATTTTCTTATCCCGGAAAGGCACATGTTTTGAAGGTTCGTAAGTAAATTTGCCCATGTTAATCTTTTTTAATTTTGAATTGTTGATATATTCCATACGCACCCAAAATACCTGCATGTTTCTCGCGATTTTCCGTAATTGGCATATTTAGAGTGTTGTTAAGTATCTCAAGCCATACTGTTGATTGCGCCATGCCGCCGGAAATAAATACGTTATTTATCTTAATCGATTTTTTGATTTGAGATAAATGTCTTTTTAATCTGTTCAAATAATATTTTATGATACCTGCACAATATTGTGGCGATTCTGAAGAACTGATCAAATTCAGGTCGTCTGCTTTGGAAAATGGGACTTTTTCAGCTGTTGAGGGATAATCAAGGTATGTTTTAAACAACTGATCATATGTTCCTTCTCTGAAAAAATAATCTTTTAGCCATCGGATTTGAATTCCAAAATCAGCTTCATAATTCAACAAAAAATAGTAATCCCCCACAGGATGTTTTCCTGCGATTTGTTGATTGTTCAACTTATTGCTAAGCTTTTGGGTAATAGTGTACAAAACCATGGCAGTGCCAAAATTTATATTGATATCACCGGGGTCTCTTAATCCCGCACCAATAGCTGAAGCACCTTGGTCATTTCCGCATAAATAGACTGGGAATCTATGGTCAAGCTCCAATTCTTTCATAAAATCGATTGAAATCAGTTCGCCCCTTTTTGCGGGATCTTCAATCATTGGGAAATGATTGCCGGTAAGTTCGAGTATTTGTAGCAACTTGAGAATAGGCTCATTTTCAATGTGATCGTACATGCCACTCATCCCAAAACTTGTAGTGTCAGAATAGTAATGGCCAGTGAGTTTATAAACTATGTATTCATTTATTAGCGGGAAATGTGCAGCTTTTTTATAAATTGAAGCTTCATTTCGTTTTAGCCATAATAATTTTGCTGCATACAGACTGGGGTGTATTTGTTTAAAGCCCGAATATTTTGAATAATCGGGTAATTCACAATTAAGATAGCCTGCTTCCTTTACTGCTCTTTCATCCAACCAAACAATACCATTGCATAATGGTTCGAAATCATAATTGACAGGTACAAAAGTGTTAGCCTGACTTGTTATCAATAATGCCTCAATGCCTGATCCTTTGATGTTTATATCTTGTAAGCATTTGAAAATAAGGCCTTTTGTAGTTCTTAGAAATAGTTGGAAATCAAGCTCATAACTATCATGAACTTCTATCATTGGGAATTTTTTTTGATGAGAAGTCAAGATTTTATGATCAGAATTAATACAGTAACACTTAATGTAACTTGTACCGATATCTATTATTATGGCTATGTTTTTTGACAATTTTATAAATTACTTATTCATTCATTCATTCATATACTTTAATCGATAAAGATGTATAGTGGCTATATTAACTATTTTTCAGTATTTAAGCCAAGTGTTAATTTTTAGTTCGGTTTATGCCAAAAATTCAAGAGCTTGTTCTACGTTAAGATTATCATGCACAATGCTCATAAGTGATTTGGTAATTGCTTTTGGGTTTTTGTGTTGGATAATATTTCTTCCATACACTATACCGGCAGCCCCTTGGTCAATAATTGCTTTGGTGCGGGTAAGGATTTCCTTGTCCGAAACTTTTCCTCCGCCCCGGACCAGTACAGGAACTTTCCCGGAAATTTCTATGACCTTGTGATAATCTTCTATATTATCAGTTGGGTCAGCTTTAATTATATCAGCTCCTAGTTCAACTGCCTGACGGACTAATGGTAAGATCTTATTAAGGTCTCCATCAACCATATAACCACCTGCTTTTTCGTTTGATTGAAAAACAAGAGGCTCTATCATTAAGGGCATTGAAAAACGATCACAAAGAGGTTTTATTTTCAATATATTTTGGATGCATTGATCTGATACTTCCGGTTGACCTGGTATCCTAAATAGGTTGACAACAACACAGGCTGCGTCTTTGTTTAGCGCTTGTTCAACCGGGTACTCGATCATCCTGCTAAACAAATAATCGGGCAGTTGCTGACCATAAACATTGGCAACATCGGTCCTCATAACCAAAGTTGGTTTGTCTTTTCCTATTTTGGATTGTAAATAATCTGTTTGGCCCACAGTGAGCTGAATAGCATCCGGAGCTGCTTCTATTACTGTATTTATGGCTTGTTCAATATTTTCAATACTTTTTAAAAACCCAAATTCATTAAAAAAACCGTGATCTATTGCTACATTGAGGCAGCGTTTCGATTTTTTATTAAATAATCGGTTTAATCTATATTGTTTCATGTGTTTATTATTTGCAATTATTTATATCCAAACTCTTTTTCAACCTCTGCTATAGACTCTTCAATAATATCCAAACCCAAATCCGCATATTTCTCATCCATGATAAGTGGTGGGGACATCCTGAGAATATGCCCTGCCGGAATCCAAGCAAGGCCTTTGCTGAATGCTTTTTGATAAACCAGTTTTCCTGCTTCATCAAAAGGTTCTTTAGTAGTTTTATCTTTCACCAATTCCATTCCGAGTAAAAACCCTTTCCCTTTCACGTCACCAATAATAGGATGATCTTCTTTCATTTTGTTCATCCTTTTAATAAAATATGCCCCAACTGATTGTACATTCTCCAATATCTGTTCCTCTTCAATTACCTCAATAGAAGCCAAGGCGGCAGCACATGCCATTGGATTACCACCATAACTTGAAGAAGCAGAAATTTTATCTAAAGCTTCGGCATATTCATCTTTAACAACCATGGCGGTAACAGGAAATCCATTTCCGAAGGATTTGCCCAAGGTGACGATATCTGGCGTTACATCCCAATGGTTCATACACAACCATTCCCCGGTACGTCCCATGCCGGTAAGTACTTCGTCAGCAAAGAGAAGTATCCCATGTTCATCGCATAATTTTTTTAATTTTGGAAAATAGTCGTCCGGGGGAAAGATCGACCCCCCCCAACCTTGTGCAGGTTCTAAAACAAAAGCTGCAACGTTTCCAACAGTGCTTTCGCGGATGAATTCTTTATAAAAGCTAATATATGCATCTGTATCAATGCTTCCATCATCTTTTTTAAATAATGGGCGATAGGGATCAGGGCGCGGTACCATATAAAAACCGGGTGCACGTGTAGGGCCATAACTGAAAACATCTCCTCGAACCATTTGTGCCATGCTTACGGCCGCCATGCTTTTACCATGAAAATCCCGAAAGCAGGAGATAAATTCGTGATGATTTCCAATAGCCCTTGCAGCCCTGATTCCTGCCTCCACTGCAGAACTTCCATCACTGTACAACTGAATAGAATTGAGGCTTCCGGGAAGCACATCAGACATTTTCTCCAGCAATTTCTCCTTAACAGGTGTTGTGAAATCATGGCAATTCATTAACTTATTCGCCCATTTTGAGATGGCTTCTGAAATCTTAGGATGAATGTGCCCCAGGGATGTTACATATATCCCGGATGAAAAGTCAAGGTATTTGTTTCCGTCAACATCTGTCATGGTAATCCCTTTGGCTTTTTCGAAAGCTACGGGGAACTGCTTTACCTGTGATGAGAGCCCACGTATATACTTGCTTGCATTAGCATGCATTTTAATTGATTTTGGGCCGGGTAAATCTGTAATAATATTTGGGATTCCATTTGCGGACTCTTTCCACCAATCTTTGCTCATACTGTTTTATCTTTAAAATTATTAAATGTTTCAGAAAATTTATTGATATAATTTTTGCAATATGCTCCAACGGCTACCACATCAGCGCCAAGAGTAATAAATCTGTAACCCATGGCAACAAGTTCTTCCATGTTCTCAAGATTAGCCGGGATCCCGGCATATTTGCCATGTTTTTTGGCAACCTTGGCCACTAATTCTCGTGCTTCTAATAATCTTGGGTGGCCCCATTCGCCCGGTGCACCAATTGAATGACTAAAATCGGCAGGGCCAAAAAAAAGCATGTCAATCCCGTCTAATGCAGCGATTGCATCAAGCTCATCTAATGGTTCAGGATCTTCAATTTGTACAATTACAAACCGTTCTCTGTTTGCTTGTGGTAGGTATTCGGCATAGTTCATAGATGCATAATCCCCATCTGCATTTCCACCATCTAATGGTCGACGGCCAATTGGGTGAAAACGTGTCATTTTAACTACATTCCTGGCATCTTCCAGCCCCATGATATGTGGTACCATTATTCCTGATGCGTCCATTTCAAGTGGTTTTATATAATCGCTGTAACTACCACGTGATACCCTTACCATGACATCCGTATCATGAGCTTTAGCTGCCCAAATATGTGATTGAAGAATGCTCCAATCCTGAGCCAGATGTTCCCTGTCTATCCAAAGGCAGTCATAGCCTGCTAACCCTGCAATATCAGACACCTGGGCATCCAAATGAACATTGAAACAGCTCACTACCTCCCCTTTTCGTAATTTTTTTAAAACTTTGCTCGCTCTCATTTTTTAAGATTGATTATTTTCATTTGGTTATTGATCTTAACTTCATCCGTGAAATAAATCATATTATAGACTTTCTATGTATTTTAAGGCAATTGATAAGTGTTCTTTCATAAACTGAGCTGCAGATTTGCTGTCTTTTTCCTTTATGGCATCAAGAATCTTTAAATGATAATCAAAAGTCTCATGATCTTGATGGAAAATATTTAGGGCTTCTTTATAATAAGTTTGCTGAAAATGATAAATAGGTTCTAAAATTATAGCAAACAAAGGATTACCACTAGCTATTGAGATTGCATTATGGAATTCAATATCATAAAAATGCAAAGTTTCTATATCTTTTTTATTCTTTTCCATATTCTCATAAAATCCCTTCAATTTTTCAATATCTCTATTTGTTCTGTTCTGGGCAGCTAAAGCAGCAACTTGTGGTTCAATGTTTATCCTGGCCCCTAAAGAACAAATAAGACCTTTGTTCCCACATTTATAATCTATAAATGAAGAAAATGGATCGAGTATTGCTTCAATAGAGGGATTTAGAACAATTGCACCTTTACCTTTCTGAATTTCGATTAATCCTTTAGTTGATAACATTTGCAGTGCCTCGCGAATTACACCTCTACTAACATTAAATATTTCTGTTAATTTATTTTCGGCAGGCAACAGATCACCAACACCAAAAACTTTTTGCCTAATGGCATTCAATATCTGTTCTTCTATTTGATAGCTTAACTTTTTTGGTCGTTTTATTGGTGAAAATTCCTTTTTGTTTAAGCCTTCCATAGTTTAATAATTCTAATTTATTAAAGAGTCCTTTCAAAAAGCGGAATACTTTATTTAGATATCCACGTGTCTGTATGTCTACATGTTTACATGTAGGACAAATATAAAATGATATTTGATAGTGTCAAATTATTATTGAAAATAATTGTGTTTTATCATTCTTTTTAATGTAATTTTCGGTAATATAGGATTCGGCAGGTAAATACAAGGGTTCATGGTTGCCAGCTTCCCTAGGCCATCCGAACGGTGTGTAGGCATACGGTTCAGTATCTTATTTCTAAGCTTATCGTCCAGTATCAGCTACAGTATTTCCTAGAGGAACCATCCGGGAGCAACTGAGTTGACATGAATATTTTCAATGACCCACTTCTTTGGTAAGCCCACTAGTCATGCCCGTTATTGCCGATTTGGTTGCACTGTACCGCACCACTTCGGGAAAGCCAAGGTGTGCTGCCATTGATGATATGGACACGATACTGCCGCCGCCCTGTGCTTTCTTCATGCATGGGCAACAGGCTTTGCAAAGGTTGAACACAGCATCAACATTGATCTTTACTATCTTATCAAAATCTTTCATGTCCTACTCCTCTGCCGGGGTGCGGTTGGTTATGCCGGCATTGTTCACCAGAAAATCGATGCCATGATCTTTCCCGATTCGGTCAATAATTTTTCCAATCCGGTCGTAATCCGTAACATCGACAGCAATGTGTTCCACGGTTTCCGGTAACGGTTTATCAGTTTCACCTTTCACCTTGTCCGACCGGCTAATGGCAAAACACCTTAGCTCCTGCAATGGCAAGGGTCCGGCTCATCTCCAGCCCCAGGTCGTTCGCTGCACCGGTAACTATCCCTGTTTTCCCTTTCAGCGAAAACAACTCTTTGAAAATATTCCTGTCACTCATTTCTACTTTATAAACTTTTCACATTATGATATCGTAATTATTCAAGGCTGAAGCAAGAATCCCCAAACATCATACTCTGTTCCTCCGTGTTCCCGCCTGCCTGGCTGTGCAGTTCTACCTGGCTACGCAGTTAGACAGGCAGACAGGCCTGATCACGCAGTCGGGCCCGCCTGACTATGCATTCGGGCAGGACCGTGTTCATTTTTCAATATCCATATTCCGACAAAAAGTTCAGTTTAAATGCTTTTCTCCGTGTTACTGTGTCTCCGTGTTCATCTTCCCCCAAAGATATATCAAATATGTCTCAACAATCGCAAACGATATCGTATCTGTCCAAACGGCAATGTTGTCCTTTTGCCACAGGAACAGGTTGCCTTCAAGGATGTGATGTGTCGCGAACAGTATGTAGTGCAGGGGCAGCAGAACTAACAGTGCGATAAGGCTTTTCTCTCTGAAACTCTTTTGGGCAAACCGTTTGCCTATCTTTCCGGTAAAGTAAAGCGCATACAAAATTATCCCGATGACAACCGTGGCAAGCATCAACGATTCACCTAACGGTGAATTTTCGTAGCCAAGAGCAGACAACGATTTGCGGACTGCCCCGTTGAGGCCTTCGCCTATGCCGTACAGGACCAATCTGTAAAAAGAGAATGCCAGAAGCAGGAACTTAAATACGGGGTTCCACCGTTCATACTTCAGGTCAACAGGCAGGTCGGTCTCTTTAAGCTCTTTTTCAGGGATCCTGCTGTAGTACCAAAAGATAAAGCCTCCAAACAAGAGCCCGGATGTGTATTCCCACATGCTCCAGCCGCCGTATTTTGCCACTCCGGTAAGGGTGGAAATCGGACGCCAGACATTGGCGACAGAGAGGGAGAATGCAAAGATCAGCATGGCTGCAAGTGAATTTTTGAAAAGGTTCTTGTCTTTTTTAACGTAAAGGATGTAGAGCAGTACCGGGATGATCGCGAGGGCGGTAGATAGGTTGCCGATCATAGAACCGTAACTCCTGTCGGATATTCCGGTAAGGTAAATGCCTTTGTAGTATTCAGGTGCGAGGAGAGGAATGAGCGGTTCGACAATAAATGAGAGCAAATAGTTTGCTGCAATAAAAATTACAACTATCACTGTAACGTCTTTCCACGAGTAACTTTTTTTAGTAAAAAAATAGCCGCCAAAAAGCAGTGAAGGTATTCCCATCCATGATATCCCTACTACAAAGAGCCAGGAATAGCCGTACCACCAGGGCACTTCAATGGTCATGTCCGGTGGGAGGTAACCCGGAATTATCCCCGGCAGGCCTGCCTGCGAAATGAATGTTCCCCAACCTGTTCTCATCACATTGAACGACAGCGCTATCAACCCGAAAACGAACAAGCCGAACTTCCTGCGCGGGCTGTAGTTGACCGATAGGAAGAGGAGAAAAAGGACAGCAACAACCGATGGGTCGGAAGTTCCGGAGCCGCGTATCTGCCAGGCAAAACCAAGCAGCAGGGCTGCCATGATGATGGTTAACGATTTGTTCTTTTTCATTTGGGTTCTGTGAATTTATGGGACTGCCTTCTTGTATGTGTTGTAATGTAGCCCTAACAGGGCTTAAAAACCTGGTTTGTTTATTTGTTTTACCATAGTTTCGTCCCTAACGGGACTAATGAAATTCATTCATAAATTAATTCCTTGCCCCCGGGGCTGTCATACCCCGAGGGATTAAAGTATTGTAGAAGGCATAAGTTTTTTTGTTTAGAAGATACGGTATTGTCTTTACCTTTTGCCCATCTTTTCCAGTATATCTATCAGCTTGTCGGGGTCGTCGGTGATGATGCCTGAGATATTCCAGTTTATCAGCTGTTTCATGGCGGTCGTGTCATCCACAGTCCAGGCGTAGGTGTCGAGCCCTAACATTTTCACACTGTCAAGAGAGTTTTTGCTCCATGCTTTCCGGCTTACTGCCAGACCCTGGAAATCGGGTTTAACTTCCCCTTTTATCAGTTTGTTGTAGTATGCTGGAAAAGTACTTTGTCCAAGCAGATAGACCGTCTCGATCTTATTGTCGGCTTTCTTCACCCTGTCGATGGCCTTCTTGTTGAATGACTGCACGACCACCCATTTGTAAGCATTGTGTTTTTGTATCTCATCCACCACTTTTTGCTCAATGCCGGGATAGCGCTCGCTGCCTTGCTTTATCTCGATCAGCAGTCCCGTTTTGCCGTTCAGTTGTTGTATCACCTCGTCAAGCGTGGAGATCTGCGTTCCCTTATACTTGTCGCTGAAGTGGCTGCCTGCATCAAGCGACCTGACGTAATCGAAGGTGAGCGAATCGACAGCCCCGGTGCCGTTGGTAGTGCGGTCAACCCTGGCATCGTGTATCACCACCACTTTTCCGTCGATGGTCTGCTCCACATCTATCTCTATCATGTCAACGCCAAGTTTCATGGCATTGGCGAATGCGGGAGCGGTATTCTCCGGTGCAAGGTGGCTGCCCCCGCGGTGGGCAATGACTTTTACTTGTGGCTTTTTACTACATCCTGCAAGAAGTGTCAGGATAAGAACAAATGCTGTTAATGTTAAATTCTTCATGATCGTTTTTACTTTTTTATGTTGTTTTTAATTGTTTTTACTCCTTCAAGCTTTCAACTAATCGCTTTCATTCTTCGCAAGCACCGGGTACGGTACATCGTAACCTTTCACGGCATGCCAGATGATGCGGTTAAAAGTATCCTCCTCAATCATGTCAAGCTCGTCAAGTTCCTGCTCCATCGACTCTTTAGCCCAATAGAGGGCTTTGCCCGAAAGGGCAGAGAGGGGAGGGTTCAGTTTGTCAAGAGGTATGTTGTTAGGCCTGGCCTTGTATGGTGTGTAATCAGCATGTTCTGTGAAGCAGTCGGTCATTGGTTCTGCTGTCAGGTCAAACTTGTTCAGGGGCGGTATCCCGAGGATGTTTTCCATGGTGCGGAACATGTTTATCTGTGTGTAGTTCATGGAAATCACCTCGTGGCGTTTTGTGTAGGGGCTTATCACATAGCCAACAGTCCTGTGCCCGTCAACATGGTCGAGGCCTGCCTGCGGGTCGTCCTCGGTGACAAATATGCATGTCTCTTTCCAGAACTTACTGTGCGATATCGCTTCCACTATCCTTCCAAGTGCAAGGTCGTTGTCGGCAACTGCCGCCTTTGGTGTGGGCATGTATGGTTTTGTGCCCGATGTGTGGTCGGCAGGTAACAGCATGATAATGAAGTTCGGGAAATTGCCGTTTTTCTCAAACTCCTTAAGCTCTTTGATGAACTCCGATGCCCTGTACTGGTCGGAAACAATGTTGGGGAAACCGATGTAGGTAGGGCAGGTGTATGGCTCCATCTGCGGGAGGTTGCATTTTGCCTGTATCGAAACCTTCCCTTCACCCGAAAGGAAATCCCTGTAGATGTCGGCAAACCGCAGGCCTGCCGGTTTGATCTTTGCAGATACGAATTCACCGTAGTTCCGGTATGTCAGTCCGTGTTTCAGAACATTGTCCCATATAAAACCCGTGGGAGAGTAGGCAAGAGGGTCGTCACCGTTGTAGGGATAGCTTCGCGGGAAGCCGCCGAAGAACTTTTCAAGGTAGTCGGTGGCATAGGCCTCATCCGTCCATTGGTGGCCGTCGGCGCTAAGCACTCCGCTGCAGTAGTAGTTGTCCATCAGGACGAATTCGTCAGCTAGGGCATGGTGGTTGGGCGTCACCTCTTTGCCAAAATGTACGAGTGCCGTGTCGCCGTTCCCTTGCGGCATATCACCAAGTACCTGGTCGTAAGTCCTGTTTTCTTTAATGATGTAAACAACATGTTTGAAGTGCGATGTCTGTCCAGGGTAAACCGGCACGGCAACCTTGTTGTTCTTTTTGTCTTTTTTATAAATCTCCTCAAGAAGTTTTGCATACGAATTGTTCTCCTTGACCGTCTCTGTCATTTTTGCAAGCTCCTTGTCACCCGGAACGGGGATGGCAGAGATAGTACCCATGGGGTTGTGGGTGTTGTACCCCGGACGGTCGGCACGCATGTTACGGGTACCTATGCCTTTTGTGTTTGCCACAAAAAGATACTTTTTATCCTTATCGAATTGAAGTGCCCCGGGATACCATCCGGTAGGTATCAGCCCGAGAAGTTTTTTGTTCTTAAGGTCGATAACTGCTACGGCATTGTCCGTTCCGTTGGCTACGTACAGCCTGGAACCATCGGCGGATATCTCAAGTGCATTCGGGGCAGAGCCGAAAGGGAGCTCTTTGGAGATGTGTACGGAGATGGAATCTGTCACTTCATCACTCTTTGTGTCTATCACCGAGATGATGTCGCTGTTTGAGCATGCAACATACAGTTTGCTCTTATCGGGACTGAAGATCATGGCTGTCGGGTGCAGCCCTGTTTCAATGCTTTTTACCTCTTTCCCCTCGTTCAGGTCAATAACAGAAACGGTTCCGCTGCTTGCTATTCCTGTTTCGGGGTCAACGAGCATTTCTGTCCCTGACGACGGGTACGACTCTTCTCCCTCTTTGGGATGCCTGCCTCCCCAGTTTGAAACATAAGCTTTGTTTTCGGAGAAGAGTTTTACCTCGTACGGTGCCACACCTACTGGTATCTGTTTAATATTTTTTGTGGCAAGGTCAACAATGCCGAGGGTGTTGTTACGGTTAAGTACTACATAAAGTTTATCGCCTTTTTCGTTCAGTTCCATACCTCCCGGCACCGGATGGCCGCCCACAACGAGTAGCGGGAACTTTATCCTGTCAGTGAAGTGCAACACTTTGTCATCCCCAAATTCGGCAATCATGACAAAGTCTCTCGACTGGCTGACATAAATCTTTTTGCCGTCTTTTGAGAAGGTCACACCGTTGTATGAGCCATCACGCCTGATGGGCAATCTCTGCATCAATGTCCTGTCGAGCACCCTGATGAGGTCGAGTGTGCTCTCGTTCAAAACGGCCATCCACTTACCATCGGGGCTGAGGGCAAGGTCAACGGGGCGTCCGGGAAGTTGTATCTGGAAACCTGCCGGCCTGAGAAGCTGGTTGGTGGGCACAAGGATGCTCCCAACGGGCTGCGGGCCAACCTGCCGGGTGTCGATGTTTTTGTTTTGCTCAGAGCATCGTATCAGGGCTAGGGACAAGAACAAAGATATTGCTAAGGTTAGGGACGTTCTCATGATCGTTATTTTTTGATTTAGGGTAAAAAAAGCCGGCCCGGCCGTTCAAGAACAACCAACACCGGCTATGTGAAAATTTATTCAGGGTTAATGCCTTCTTGGTACACGTATCTCTTCAATCAGCTTTCCGTTGATATCTATGGCCTTCATCACGGCTTCTTTATTGTTTATATCAATGCGCATGTGATGTTCTATTTTAACGGCTTTTACTGTTTCAGGCTGTATGGCATCTATGTCGTACAGAGGGGCGCCTCCGCCTGCAGTCACTATGTAGTCAACACCACCGTGGCGTGCATGATGGTAGTAGTGGTCGTGTCCGTTAAGCACAGCGGTTACATGGTGACGTTCGAAAATATCGCCCCAGAACTTGCGCCTCAGGGCAGCTTCTTCGGTTCGGCTTTTCTTTACACTGTACCATGTGGGATGGAACATCACGAAGATATAACCGGCATCTTTGTTCAGGTTCAGTACATCTTCGAGCCATTGCTTCTCTTTCTCGAAATATCTTTTGCTTACATTTTCCCAAAACTCTTCACGCTGCTCTGCATTCAGGTATGCCGGGGTGTGAATATCTTCGCCTTCCATGTCGAGCACTACAAAAAGGGCATCGCCAACAGTGAAGAAATAGTAACTCTCATTTCCAGGAAGATCGAAGAAGTTGAAGTAGTTGTCGGAGTTTTGCTCATGATTGCCAAGAACGGTGTAGTAGGGCACGTTGCGTATCAGCTCTTTGTTGATGTCGAAGAAGTGTTCCCAGTCACTCATTTCGTTTCCATGCGCTACAAGGTCGCCGGTGTTGATAACGAACAGCGGATCTTCCTTGATGATCTCGTTTACTACCTTCTGATGTACATCGTGGCGTGAGCGTGTGTCGCCTAGAACGGCAAAATGGAACGGTTGTGTCCCTTTAGGGAAAGTGGTAAAAGTTCCTTTGCCCCTGTCTGTACCATCGTTGAACACATCGTACGAATACTTCTTGCCCGGTTCCAATCCGTAAAGTATGGTTTGATGTTCGGTGTAACGGTTCACCTTTTTTACACTGCCGTCGGGTTTGGTCACTGTAGTTGTACCGTCAAGGGTTGCCCAGCATACCGTCACTCCTCGTGTGCTCATTTTCTGGAGGTATGGGCCGATGATCTTTGTTTCTTTTTGATCTTTTTTATCGTTGTCGTTTTGCGGGGTTGTACAACCGGTGAAAAACGGGATCAACAGTAAGATCGCAATTTTTACTGAGAATAATCTTTTCATGTTTTTATTTTTTATTGATTAAGTAAGTGACCAAATATAAATATTTAAATGCAAAATGATAGTCTGGGTTAATTTAAAATATTTATGGGTTAAATTTTAATATGTATCAATTAAAAATAAGGAATGGTTAGTTTATATATGGTGGTATCTTGTGCCAAATAAATCATTGAAATAATTTAAAAGAAATAGTTATGAAAAGATTGGTTTTTCTTCTAAGCGTTTTTATGTCGTTTGCCGGATTTGCACAGCAGCCGGTTTATGAGGATGTTCCTTTTTGGCAGGACAAGAGTGAGTATGTTTTTGGCAATGCCGATGCAACTCCTGTGATGGAGAAAGTTTTTGTTGACAGGAACACCGTGGTTCAGATACTTACCGATAAAGGATTGATGAAACCAAACAAGGAGACCATTGTGAAACAGTACCTTTACAGGCCGTTGACGGATATGGACATCATAGACATGAAACTATACCGGGAGCAGTACATGTATCTTACCGATAAGGCGTTGCTGAGCAATGCCTGGGCCGGGACTGTCTATGTGCAGTATGACCTGAAAGATGTTAAAACTTTTGATACGGGCGCTGATTTTGATTTTCTTGTGGGATCGGACAAAGGCCTGAAATATGTTGATAAAACCGGTGAGTTGTGGAAAGGAAAACTGCCTAAAGGAAGCACGATAGTTGATATCCGCTTTGATAAAGACTACAACGGTTTCTGGATACTTACCAGGAACGGACTTTTCTTTTTAGATGCCAAAGCCAAAGAGCTTCAAAAGAAACTTGACGGAACGGGCTTCACAGCTTTTACCCTGATGAAAAACCACAGTGAGCTTGCCATTGCCACAAGTAACGGATACAGCATCTACGACAAGGGGCTGGAGAAGGTGACAAAGAGTGATCAAAAGTTGCCCTGTGTAAAACTGACCTCAGTTGCCGAGATTGACGGCATGTTGTGGTTTGGTTCGGA
>JALVJU010000286.1 GCA_027034005.1 Marinilabiliaceae bacterium | reverse complement strand
GCGTTCAAAAAAGCCGAAAGGCCTGACGAACAGACGCTGATCATGGCATACGACATTTTCCGGGAACACATTCATGAAGTTGAACTCCTAACCGGTTACGAAGGAAACGCTTTCGCATCATCGGGGAATTTCAGGGAGGATATCCTCAGTATCACTGCTGTTCATCCCATGCGTGAAGATGCAGTGACAGAACTTTTAAAGAACTCCGGAGGCGATGAAGAAACTCTGGAAGAACTGATATCCTCAGGAATGCTACAAAGGACAGAGTACAAGAACGAAATATTTTATCTGAGAAAATTTCAAAGGCACTGATTAATGTCTGCGGAATAGGACACTGATCTTCACTGATGAAACAGATTCTTTCAGAAGGAAGGATCATTCGAAAACATCTGCGAGGCAGGTAGTATTGAACACAATGCTAACCTAAGCTTCCCGCAAAAGGTGCAGAGCACCGGAACATCTCCCGGAAAAACATCTGTCAGGGTGTACTCCTCGTCCCCACCACACATATCAGCTTCTGCTTTGTTTTTCCCCCTGACAGGTCATAAGTTTCGGCAAGGATAACATATATGCCCGGCCTAACAAGTTTTCCATCATCATTGGTCCCGTCCCAGGTCAGGAAGCCGGCAGTCCCGAGAAGTTTGTTATTGGCGAGTGTTTTAACCGGAATGCCTTTTGCGTTGAACACTCTCACCGTTGCCACATTCTCGGTCTCATAAAAACTGTAGTTCAGGATAAGAAAATCGGAATAGCCGTCACCATCGGGCGAGAACAGTTCTTCATCAAGAGAAAATCCGTTATCGTTCTGATGCCCGACATCCTTGTACTGCGAATTTTTCGCGGTAGGTGTGGCGTATCCGCATTGGGCAGAGGCAGATTTCCAGTTATCAGGGGAATCAGTTGCAGCATCGGGCGATACCCGCTCAAGCGAAACCCCTTCCACATCATTTAGCAGGGGAAAATGCATTGAAACGGAGTAATGAAACTGATCAAGTATTTCTCCTGTCAGGTTCGTAAGGATCACTGCCCCGCTGTCATTTGGCATTGACGGTAAAGCTGCCATTTCTATCAGATGCTCAGGCACAGGGCATCTGTATTCATTCGCTATATTTTTGGCAGACCAGGTGAAAACAAGGTAATCGTCCGGAAATATCAACCTGTTGAGTCCCGACAGCTTAAAAAGCTTTGTCACCTCCCCGTCATCAATGTTTGCAAGGCACATATCCTTAAGTCCCAATATCTTTTGCGATCGGTTGAACAGTTCTACAAAATCATATCCGCCGGGCCGGGGATTGAACAAGACCTCATTTATCACAACATCCCTACCCCCGGGCGAAACAGTATCAGGCCTGCCAAAATACCTGTCTTCGTTAAGGAATAATGGATTGCCTTCAATGTCCGAAACATATATTTCAGAAAACTCATACTTATAATTTCGTTTCATATCCTCTGCAAAAACAACCCTGCATTCATCAAGAAAGACCGTATCAGGAAAAATGTTCTTTATCCCGATAGCATCATCCCTGATCTTAAACTTATCGACAAGATCATCTTCGGATAAATCCATCGGTTCGGAAAACCGGACAGATATCATGGCCTTCCCTTCAAAAGTTATCATGCGTATCTCCGGTGCTATTTTATCCGGCAAACTTCCCCTGACAGAGTTCTCAACTCCGGGAGTGCCCCCTGACGGGTCAACCGAAAAGAGCCAGTTTTCGGCTGCTCCGCTCATGTTGTCCGGGTCGACCTTTTCAAACGACCATCCGCCATCCTGCTTAAAACTGCCGTCATTCCAGGCATCAAATGAATATTTTAACGCATCGATAACATCTCCTTCCGGAGAAACAAGAACAAAATTGCTTTCGCTGTTCACAATAGTCGGCCAGGGCGATAAGGGCACCATGTTTGATACATCTTTCCATTCTTCTTCCTTGCTGCCCGGCACCAATAAGAGATATTCCCCGGGACGGATCGTATCCTCAGGTAGCACTGACGATTTATCGTTCACAAGAAGCTGCCATCCATGCATATCAAGCGGAAAACCAGACCTGTTGTAAATCTCGATATACTCACTTTCCGGGAGGGCAACAGGCGGATCGGGATCGGGCATTATCTCAGAAAAAACAACATCAAAACGTCTCGGCCTGTAAAACAGCAGGGGCAGCCGTACTGAACTTATCGTATCTCCCGAAACATCTGTAAACTTTCTTAAAAGCATGTAGTATTCAGTGCCTTCCTCCAATGGTTCATCCAGTGAAATCTCCACACCCGACGGATTTTTTATGGAGAGCGAATAACCAAAAGAACCGGGAGTTATCTCAACGACACCGGATTGCAGTTTCTCTTCATCCATAGGTTTTGTAAAAACCATCGAGATATCTGTTGGAGTTTCCACCTTAACACTTTCTACTGCAACCCTTATGTAGCTGTACACAATCGCCGTATCTGCCAAAACATTTCCTGAAACATCTGAAATCTCTTTGATCAGAAGAGTGTCATCAACAACATCTTCAAGCCCGGGATTAAAACAGAGCTCGATATTGGAAAGAGTCTTGACCACTACCGCCGACGACGGGTCACGGCCTGATTTTTTTAAACTAAAATTATCCGGTGAGAGCTGCAGAGTATCTATCACCTCCGAGAAAGAGAGTAACATCCGCTCACCATTGATCAGATCAAATGACCTGAGTGCCGGCGGGATATAATCATGGTAAGGTTCCCCGGAAACCAAAATATCATCAAAATAGAACTTTGTGCTCCTTGTTGATGTGTACTTGCAGTAAATTCCAAAAAATGCAGTTCCGAATCCGGGTGTAAAAGTACAACTCCCTTCCGTGAACCATCCCGTTCCGGTATTGCTTTTCAGTGTCCATGAACCACCCTCATGCTTCACATTTACCAAAACATCAACAGTACTGAGATCAACACGGTCATCAGTTCCGTCTATCAGTTTTGTTTTTTCTCCAGCCACCATGGAGTAAAGAGATATGTCATCGGCAGTCTGACCTACTTCCACATACATCGTATTCCGGATATCGGCAGGAACATTTGCATCGGCTGCAAGGTATACCCTTGTGTAGTTGTTGGAAGAAGGGTTGAGATCAAGTACAATGCGGAAACTCCATTCCGCATTTTCAACAGCCGTGCTCCGGGTAAACAGCCATGCTTCGGATGCCTCGGCAGGCGCTGCAAGCTGTAGCATCTTGTCACTGTTAACGGTAAACTTCCCTGTTGTTCCGTCCCAGGAAGGCGAATTTGTAAAATCACCGTCACTGAAAACATCGTTAACCTGAGAGTAACAAAATGACGGTATTGATATCAATATTGCAACAAAAAAGCGATACATCTGTAAGAACTTATAACAAATTGTTATATTTTTGTGCCTGATTTTTAAACGTTGTAATTAAACCCGTTTTAAGATTCACAAATTAGAGTGCCACATCGAAGGCAGACAAATAAACAATTTAATCAAATCAGGATATAAAATCAATTAACAGAGCAAGAAATGAGAGTAGCAGTTGTTGGAGCAAGCGGCGCAGTAGGCCAGGAATTTTTAAAGGTGCTTGAACAGAGGAACTTTCCACTTGATGAACTTGTCCTATTCGGATCAGGAAGAAGTGCAGGTAAAAAATATATGTTCCGCGGAAAAGAACTTACTGTAAAAGAACTTCAGCACAATGACGATTTCAGGGATATCGACATCGCACTGACGTCTGCCGGTGGCTCTGTTTCAAAAGAGTTTGCCGAGACAATCACAAAGCACGGGGCGATAATGATCGACAATTCAAGCGCTTTTCGGATGGACGAAGATGTGCCTTTGGTCGTGCCCGAGGTAAACGCCGAAGATGCAAAAAATGCTCCCCGCAACATCATAGCAAACCCCAACTGTACAACCATCCAAATGGTAGTTGCCCTGAATGCGATAGAAAAGATATCGCACATAAAGCGGGCACACGTTTCTACCTATCAGGCAGCCAGCGGTGCAGGGGCAAAAGGGATGCAGGAGCTTGAAGACCAATTTAAAAAGATAGCTGAAGGGAAAGACGTAGATGTGGCGGCGTTTCAGTATCAGCTTGCCATGAACCTGATACCTCAGGTGGATGTGTTCGCCGATGACGACTACACAAAAGAGGAACTGAAGATGTATAACGAGACGCGCAAGATAATGCACTCCGATGTTCTTGTAAGTGCCACGTGTGTCCGTGTCCCGATACTGCGTGCCCACTCCGAAGCAGTTTGGGTAGAGACCGAAGAACCTGTTTCACCCGAACAGGCCAGAGAGGCATTTAAAACCGGAGAAGGAATAGTACTTATGGACAACATTGCCGAAAAAGAGTACCCCATGCCGTTGTTACTTGCCGGGCGTGATGAAGTTTTCGTTGGACGTGTACGTAAAGATCTCTCAAATCCCAACGGACTGACTTTCTGGTGTGTGTCCGATCAGATACGGAAAGGCGCTGCCCTGAATGCCGTTCAGATAGCTGAGTACCTGATAAAATAATTCGGGTTAGCAACAATTATTCTTCAAAAGTGGGATAAAGGAAATCGTTGAACGGGAATCGTTTTGTGTGTATATTCCTCACCTCATCATACACCATCTTCTTGAACTCGTTGAAATTCACCTTGTTTTTGGCTGAGATAAACACACACTTTTCGTGCGATGCCATCCAGGTTTTCTTCAACTCTTCGAGGGTAATGTTCTCGGCCGTTCTTGGCGTAAGATCATCCTCCTCCTTCTCAACATGAGAGTATGCATCGATCTTGTTAAAAACAAGGATGGTCGGTTTTTCCCTGTCGTCCAGTTCACGAAGGGTACGGTTAACAACCTCTATCTGCTGCTCGAATCCCGGATGGGAGATATCAACTACATGCAAAAGGATGTCTGCCTCGCGCACCTCATCAAGCGTCGATTTGAACGACTCCACAAGGTGGTGTGGCAACTTCCGTATAAATCCCACCGTATCTGCCAGAAGAAAAGGAATATTCTCTATCACAACTTTACGGACTGTAGTATCAAGTGTGGCAAAAAGCTTGTTCTCGGCAAACACCTCAGACTTACTAAGGACATTCATCAGGGTCGATTTACCCACATTGGTGTAACCAACAAGAGCTACCCTCACCAGCTTGCCACGGTTCTGGCGCTGTGTGGTCATCTGCTTGTCAATCTTTTTCAGATCGGTTTTTAGCTTGGCTATTCTGTCACGGATGATACGTCGGTCGGTCTCGATCTCTTTCTCTCCCGGTCCCCGCATTCCGATACCACCTTTCTGACGCTCAAGGTGGGTCCACATCCGTGTCAGTCGCGGCAACAGATACTGATACTGTGCGAGCTCTACCTGCGTCTTAGCATGAGCAGTTCGGGCACGGCGGGCAAAAATGTCAAGAATAAGATTTGTACGATCCAGTATCAGGCATTTAAGTATCTTCTCCAGGTTACGGAACTGTGACGGCGTAAGCTCATCATCAAATATCACGGTATCAATCTCATGAACTTTGATGTAGTTATGTATCTCCTCCAGCTTACCGCTTCCCACAAACGTGCGGCTGTCAGGCATCTGAAGGTTCTGTACAAACCTCTTCACAGGAACAGCCCCGGCAGTCTCGGCAAGAAAAGCAAGTTCATCGAGATACTCTTCTATTAACTGTTCCGACACGTCCGGTGTCCTTACGCTCACCAGTACTACTTTTTCCAGATTCTCTGTTCCGGGCAAACCCTCTATCATGTATACTTAAATTATTTTACTTAAACGGATTGCAAATATAATGAATAATAAAAAACCCGGCATAAAGCCGGGTTCATATCTCTTTTAAAAAAATCTTCTTACTGAAGTACAAAGTTGATAGGTACCGTAAACGAAACTTTTACAGCTTTACCCCTTTGTTTTCCCGGTGTCCATTTAGGCATTGCCTGAATTACCCTGATGGCTTCTTTGTCAAGTGCAGGGTCAACACCACGGGCTATCTTCACATTAGTGACCTCACCCCTTTGATTGATCACAAATGAAACATAAACACGGCCTTGAATACCATTCTCCTGAGCAATCACAGGATACTTGATAGACTTGGCAAGGTACTGGTGCAGTGCAGCATCTCCACCGGGGAACTTCGGCATGTCCTCAACGATAAAGAATACTGGAGCATCCTCTTCCTCCTCCTCATCTGTTTCAACGTTAGAGAAGTCAACTTCAGTATCTTCATCCATCTCCGTATCCTCAATGTCAAGCTCTTCGTCAAGCTCGGTATCATCGTCAACGATGTTAAGGATATCCGTAACTTTTGGTGGCGGTGGCGGTGGTGGCGGTTTTACTTCTTCCTGACGGGTAATCGGAATGATCTCCTCTTCCGCATCCAACTCATCCTGGATCTGAAACTGAGAAACGTCCACGTCGGTCGATGACCATTCGAAGGCAATAAATACCAAACCGAGGACTATCACCAACCCGATCTGCATAAAGATCGACTTTTTGTTCTCAAGATCCGCTTGTGGTGATTTTTTAACTTCCATAATTTTTAATTACGTTTTATCTTGTAAAGATAAGGTTTAATTTGTTTTTTTCAAACGGCTTTTTGTTTAAAACCTGTTAAAAACTTTTGAGCGGATAAAAATAGGACATTCGAATTAAAAATCATCACATTTTCAGGAAAAAAATCAAAAACAGTTTTTAGCTGCCTGTTTTCACCTTAATTTTTAGCCAATTTTGTTTTGAACCTTTTGAAGTGTACATTAATCCTATTATATTTGCAACGCAATTTTAGGAACGCTTATTCATTGCATTGACATAACGGGGGATTAGCTCAGTTGGCTAGAGCGTCTGACTGGCAGTCAGAAGGTCAGCGGTTCGATTCCGCTATTCTCCACAAAAAGGGATTACAGGAAACTGTGCTCCCTTTTTTGATGCTCATATCTTTTTTCTTACACACCAAAAAATTAGAACAAAATTAATGTCTGTAAGATAGGACACTGATTTCACGGATAAAACTGATTGTTGTTGATTAATTATTACCCCTTACGAAACGTTAGTATTGCTGTCGTTTTACAACCATTAAAGTCCGGAGGTAAGAAATAATTTCTTGTTAAAATTAGATTTAGGCTAATTCGAAATTTTCATCTGTCGGCTCAATTTTGAATTTTATTTTAACACGCAGTGCATGGAACACTTTCATGATGGTATCAAACCTTGCATTTGTAAAACTATTTTCTATTTTGGAAATTTGAGACTTTTTTACGCCGACTAATTTTCCCAATTCCTCTTGTGTCAGATTCCTTTCTTTTCTCGCTTTTTTAATTGCTTCGCCAAGAAGTTCAAGTTTGAGTTCTCGTTCAAACTTTTCTCTTTTAGGCGTTCCATTTTTACCTATATATTTGTCAGTTACTTCGTCTAATGAATATGTTTTCATGACTATCTTTTTATTTGTTTTCAAAATACTGCTTTCGAATATCTATAGCTTTCGAAATTTCTTTCGTTGGTATTTTTTGTGATTTTTTTATAATTCCATGTGTTGCTATTACCAATGTCCTTACTTCTTTTGTTTTATCCCAGAAAGCAAACAGTCTGTATTGCTTTTTGTTGTAAAGTGTTCTGAATTCCCATATTTCATCTGTGAGTTTTTTGAACAGTTTAGCATCATTGGATCTTCTAGCTTTATGGATATTAAAAATGATTTTATCCCTGGCTTTTTCGTCAATATTTTCAAAAAAGTCCATTACCTCTTGTAAAAACTCCACATCAAATCGACTATCCATCTTTAATATCCTGCAATTTACCCCAAAGGTACAGGTTTCCTTTTCGGGAAACAAGTGTTTTGTGAAAATTTGAAAATGATTTTACATATTTAACTATGCCAATCTGGGAAATGCCCCAAATATAAACAGTTACACATACATATACTTTAGGATAGCAATAAACTATTACATTAAAAAACATAGGCCAAATTCCCTTCTCCAGCTTTTACAACCTGCCTGCATTATGCCCTTTCCCTCTGTTGCCGCTCACGAATATTTTGAGTAATATTGCCTGAATTTTATAGAGATGGTAAAGATCAAACGAAAAATATCAAAGCCCGACTGGCTAAAGATCAAGCTGCCGGGAACCGAAGAATACAAGTGGATGAACAAGGTGGTGAAAGAAAACCACCTTCACACCATCTGCACAAGCGGCAAATGCCCCAATGCGGCAGAGTGCTGGGCCAAAGGCACTGCCACGTTCATGATACTCGGCAACATCTGCACCCGTGCCTGCAAGTTCTGTAACGTGGCCACCGGAAAGCCGGAGCCGGTCGACACAAAAGAGCCACTGCGCATAGCACGGTCGATAAAGATAATGAAGGTGCGCCATGCGGTTATCACCTCGGTTGACCGGGATGACCTGGAAGACGGCGGGGCAGGCATCTGGGTTGAAACGATACAGCAGGTGAAAGATATCAATACCGAAACTACTATGGAGGTTTTGATCCCTGACTTTAACGGGAAAGAGGAGCTCCTGCAGATGATAATCGATGCGAAACCAGAGGTCATATCCCACAACCTTGAGACTGTCAGGCGGCTAACACCTGAGATCAGGACAAAGGCAAAATACGATGTGAGTCTCGGTGTCCTGAAATATATTGCCGACAATGGTCTAGTGGCAAAATCCGGCATCATGCTCGGACTTGGGGAGAAAGAGGACGAGGTGCTTCAGGTTATGGACGACCTTCTTGAAGTTGGAGTTTCTGTTTTTACTTTAGGGCAATATCTACAGCCCACACCAAAGCATCTGCCGGTAACGGAATATGTCCATCCCGACAAGTTTGCCGAATACAAGGAGATAGGATTGAAAAAAGGGTTCAGGTATGTTGAGAGCTCACCGCTTGTGAGATCGTCATACAATGCCGAGGCCCACATCAATGCACTAAAGGTTTAAAGTTATGTCACAATATATTTTTGAGGATCTCGGGCCGATAGAATATAAAAATGCCTGGGACTATCAGGAAAAATGTTTTAACAGTATCATCGAAACAAAGCTGTACAACAGGTCGCATGACGATAAAAAAACTATCACGAACCGGCTGTTGTTTTGTGAGCATCCTCATGTTTACACCCTCGGCAAAAGCGGCACTCAGAACAACCTGCTTGTAAACGATGAGTTCCTGAAAAAGATAAATGCAACTTACTTCAAGATAAACCGCGGCGGCGATATAACATACCACGGCCCCGGGCAGATAGTGGGGTATCCCATACTTGACATCGAAGAGTTAGACCTCGGCGTAAAAGAGTATATCCATAAACTGGAACAATCCGTCATCAACCTTTTGAAAGACTACGGCATTGAAAGCACGAGGATGGACGGTGCCACGGGGGTGTGGCTCGATGCCGATAAGCCGGGAAAAGCACGTAAGATCTGTGCAATAGGAGTCAAAGTGAGCCGTTATGTTACAATGCACGGCTTTGCGTTCAACGTGAACACCGACCTGTCGTATTTTAACCACATCAACCCATGCGGCTTTGTGGATAAAGGTGTTACATCGATGGAGAAAGAGCTTGGTGAAAAGCAGGATTTTAAAAAAATAAAAAGCGAACTAAAAAAACATATCGAATTGGTTTTTAATGTATCTTTCGTCTCCCAAATTACGTTAGAAGAATAAAATCTTTTCAGATAGAGATACAGGTATATGGATAAACGGTGGTGTATAAAGCCCAAAGGTGTTGAAGAATCAATAAAGCGGCTGACAGAAGAGTTGAGAATTCACCCTGTACTCGCAAATCTGCTGGTGCAGCGTGGGGTCACAAACTACGAGGAGGCCAGGGCATTTTTCAGGCCTAAACTTACCGATCTTCACAATCCGTTCCTGATGAAGGACATGGAAGAGGGAATACACCGTCTCGACAAAGCTTTTAAACGTAAAGAGCGCATACTGATCTACGGGGATTACGATGTTGACGGCACTACTTCGGTCGCGCTGGTCTATTCGTTTCTGAAACTCCACTACGACAATCTTGACTTTTACATCCCCGACAGGTACAACGAAGGATACGGCATTTCGTACAAGGGAATAGATTACGCCGAAGAAACAGGGGCATCTCTTGTAATTGCCCTCGACTGCGGCATCAAAGCCGTTGAAAAAGTTGAGTACGCCAAGGAGAAGAATATCGACTTTATCATCTGCGACCATCACACTCCGGGCGACACACTGCCGGAAGCAGCTGCCTGCCTTGACCCCAAGCGCGACGACTGCAACTATCCCGACAAGGACCTTTCCGGCTGTGGAGTAGGTTTTAAGTTCATGCAGGGTTTTTGCCGTTACATGGATTTCAAAGAGTCACAGCTCATGGACCTGATAGACCTTGTTGCCGTAAGTATCGCTTCCGACATAGTCCCACTGGTTGGAGAAAATAGGATACTGGCTTACTATGGGTTAAAGAAACTGAACGAAAATCCCGGCACAGGACTAAAATCGATAATAATAACTGCAGGTCTGGAAGATAAGGACGAGATAAACATCAGTGACATCGTGTTCAAGATAGGCCCCCGGATAAATGCCGCAGGGAGGATCGAGTCGGGCAGTGATGCCGTCAAGCTGCTGATAAGTCAGGAGAATGACCACGCCAAAAGGATGAGTGCCGAAATAAACGTCAGGAACGAGACAAGAAAAGACCTTGACCGGAATATCACTATCGAGGCAATCAACATGATAGCCAACGACGAAGAACAATTGAAAAAGAAAACCACAGTACTGTTCAACCCCGACTGGCACAAGGGAGTTATCGGCATTGTTGCGTCCCGGCTTATCGAATCTTTTTACAGGCCGACCATCATACTTACCGAATCGAAAGGGCTGGCAACAGGCAGTGCACGGTCAGTGGAGGGTTTCGACCTCTACAATGCCATTGATGCATGCAGCGACCTTCTTGAGAATTTCGGCGGACACATGTATGCTGCCGGCCTCAGTATGAAGATCGAGAATGTGCCGGTTTTCATGGAACGGTTTGAAAAGATAGTTTCTGAAACCATCCTGCCCGAGCAGTTGATACCACAAATAAACATCGACTCTGAACTTCACCTTAAAGATATCACCCCTAAGTTTTACCGGATATTAAAGCAGTTCAGGCCTTTCGGGCCGGAGAACATGAACCCCGTGTTCGTAACACGCAATGTTTTCGACTACGGGACCAGTAAGCAGGTTGGCAAAGATAAAGATCACCTCAAAGTGGAACTTATCGAGGAACATTCTGCCGCGATAAAGCAGGGTATTGCGTTTTCAATGGGTAACCTGCTGCACGACATTAAAAATCACGGCCCATTCGATGTATGCTACACCGTTGATGAAAATAATTTCAATGGTTCGACCACCATCCAACTGATGCTGAAAGATGTAAGGTTTCCCAACAAAGAATCCTGACGAGAAGTATCAAACAAAATCCAGCAGAGGGAATTCCCTGCCAAGCACCTTCTCATGACTGCTGCCCAGGTGCCTGTCGAGCACGGTGGCATACACAGACCTGAAATCAACCTGATGTTTCACATCGCCCTTGTCAAGGTTTTGCAGGTCGGGCGGGTCGTTGTAAAAACCGCTTTTTTTCAGGTTGCTCCCCACAAGCAGGATATTTCCGGCACATCCGTGATCCGTTCCGTTGCTCGCATTCTGCTTAACCCTACGGCCAAATTCTGAAAAGACAAGTATCAGGACATCGTCCATCCTGCCATCTTTATCAAGTTCGTTCACAAAAGCGCCAACACTTTCCGAAAGCTCCTTAAAGAGCCGTTCCTGTTGCGGCTTCTGGTTTACATGAGTATCAAAGCCCGGCATGGTAGTGTAGTAAACGCGGGTTGACAGGCCTGCCTTTATCAGTCCGGCAATGACACCGAGGTTTGCCGCAAGCTTACCTTTCGCATTCATCTTTCCTGCCGGCACACCCTGACTCAGCTTTTGATGGATGTAATCGACCGAGGAGACCGTCTCGTTCATGATCTCATGTATGTATCCGAGATTTGAGTTTCCTGTTGTATCCCTGCTTATCCTCGTAAGCGGGCGGAAAAGCCCCCTGCTGATACTGTCGTACAGCTTATCCGGATGCTCCATCGAAAGGCCTGTTATCGAATCACCTTTCAGTGCCAGGTCAAGGTTTGAATCCACCTCAATAGCCATGTGAGGGGAACGCATATCTCCGGGCAGGGCTCCCAGGTACCGGCCTATCCAGCCCGTGCTGAGATACCGGGTTGCATCACTTGCCGACTGCCAGATGTCCATCGACCTGAAATGCGACCTGTTGGGATCAGGGTAGCCGATGCTGTTGATCACACTCAGGCGGCCTTCGTCATAGAGTGTTTTAAATTCGTTCATTGCCGGATGCAGCCCCTGGTATTTCGATGCCTTCAAAACCTCATCCTGCGGTATCCCAAGAGAAGGCCGTGCCTTGTAGTAAAGTTTGTCTTGGTATGGTATCACCATATTCAGGCTGTCGTTTCCCCCCGAAAGCTGTATTACCACCAGCTTTTTTCCTTTTTTCCCGGCACCGGATGTCATAGCGTGCAGAAGAGTGTCCGGCAGGAGCAGCACACCGGCCGATGTGAGTGCCGACCGTTGCAGGAATATTCGTCTGTTCATAGTTTTCATCTTCTCTTTTTTTATCCTAACTGATATTCAGGCAGGCACAGCCATAAAATTGTTTCTACGGTCTTTTTAACCGGTGCATACCTGAAACGGGACGTTGATTCTTCGATCAATGCTGTTTCTTCTGCAGTAGGAGCCCTGCCGATGATCAGCGTTGTAAGCTCTTCCTGGCTCATCCCCTGTGTCTTTTGACGGAACTGCTGCCAGTCAACATCCATGGTCATCCATTTTTTATGCTTGCCTTTCCCGGAAGGCAGGAACGTGTATGGCAACTGCATCCTGTAAACTACGCTGGTGCTGTTTATCCACTCCTTACCGTACGGCCATCCCCCAACGTTGGGCGGCATGAACAGTACCTGGTCGAGGGCACGCTGCATTCGGATTATGCTTTTTTTATCGAATGAGGTCACAGGCAACAACCTGCCGTAACCAACAATCAGCTCTGATGGCGATTTCACCAGACTGTTCAGGTTCGCATCATCATAAAACCGGTCCGATGTGAAGATGTCGTACATCAGCCTGGCAATGTTGTAACCGGAATTGTAAAACCCGCCGGAAAGTGAGTTCAGGAAATCTTCATCAACCTCTTCGTTTATGAAATAGCGGTATATTTTTTCAGTCAGATAGCGTGAAGTCTGCCTGTTTTCCAAAAGCATCTTCAGGATGT
>JALVJU010000285.1 GCA_027034005.1 Marinilabiliaceae bacterium | reverse complement strand
TTGGGACATGGTGTTCCGACAGCCAAAGAGAAGTGCCGCGTTTTTTTAAAGTTGCCGATGGGATAAAAATTCCGGATGAAAATATTAAATTCATCTACGTTGACAGGGATAAAACGGTTCCGGGAATAGACATCTCAAAGTACGATTTGGAACGGGTTCCCACTTTCATATTTTATTTGAACGGAAAGGAGATATACAGGATCGTTGAGGTGCCTGATGGTTCTTTTGAAAAAGAATTTAAACGTTTGTTGGATAAGACTTTGTCAGAAAAAGATCCCAAGTAACTTATATGATATTTGAAAGACAGGATCGAAAAACAGATTAGTTATGAAAACAGGCAGGAGAGGGTTTGTTAAAACGCTGGGTGCAGCATCTTTAGTAATGGCTTCCGGTAAGCAACTTTTGGGCGCAAACCGTATGCCGGTAAAAAGCAGTAAGATGAAATTAAGTTTCCGTCCGTATGACCTTAAACTGAAGCATACTTTTACCGTTGCCGAGTATTCAAGGGATACTACGCCTGTTGTGCTAACAGAGATCGTGTTTGACGGCATTACGGGTTATGGAGAAGCTTCGCTGCCGCCATATCTCGGGGAGTCACAGCATTCAGTGATGGAGTTTCTGAAAAAAGTTGACCTCTCCCGTTTCAGCACTCCTTTCCTGCTGGAGGATATTCATGAATATCTTGACGGACTGGCACCCGGCAACAGGGCAGCCAAGGCATCTGTCGACATCGCCTTGCATGACCTAGTGGGTAAACTGGCAGATAAACCTTTGTACAGGCTTTGGGGGCTGGATCCGGAAAAAACTCCTGTTACCTCTTTTACTATCGGCATCGACAAACCTGATGTAGTCAGGGAAAAGACGCTTGAGGCAAAAGGCTTTAAGGTGCTAAAAGTGAAGCTCGGCAGAGGGAATGACAAAGAGATGATAAATACCGTTAGATCGGTGACCGATGTTCCGATATACGTGGATGTGAACCAGGGATGGAGCGATAAACATAAGGCACTGGAGATGATATACTGGCTAAAAGATCAGGGCGTGGTGTTTGTTGAACAGCCCTTGCCGAAAGAGAATATTGATGATATGGCATGGCTGACGGAACACAGTCCTCTCCCCACAGTGGCAGATGAGGCATTTCAGCGCCTTCCTGATGTTGCCAGGTTCAAAGGCGTTTATTCAGGCATAAACGTCAAACTCATGAAAAGTACCGGCCTGCTCGAAGCCCATAAGATGATAACTGTTGCACGGGCGCTTGGAATGAAGGTGATGATAGGCTGCATGACCGAGACGTCCTGTGCCGTTTCTGCAGCAGCGCAGTTGTCGCCGCTTGCCGACTGGGCAGATCTTGATGGCAACCTTCTGATAAGCAACGATGTATTTGATGGGATGAAAGTGATAAACGGTAAAGTCACGCTTAACGATTTGCCCGGGATAGGTGTTAAGAAAATCTGAACCGGCCTACTGCATTAAAGTTTATCTGTCCATTTTATATGAAGTGAACAATTCTTTTTCCTTTTGGTTAATTTTTGTGAATAGCATTGATAATTTAACTGATGTCTTTTCAAAAGGCAGATAATTAAAGTATTTTTGCTCGATATACAAATGCCGGTAAAAACACGGCGGGACGGAATTGAATAAGAAAATTTAAAAATTAAATATTATGGAAGGTAAAAAAACGATACTGGTTATCCTTGACGGATGGGGGATTGGAAACGGTTCGAAGGCAGATGTTATTTCACAGGTTGATACTCCGTATTGGGACAGCTTGCTTGAAAAATATCCTCACTCAAAATTAAGTGCATCGGGCGAGGACGTTGGCTTGCCGGCTGGTCAGATGGGAAACTCGGAAGTGGGCCACCTGAACATAGGGGCAGGCCGTGTGGTTTATCAGGACCTGGTAAAAATCAATAAGGCATGTGAAACGGGAACTATTTTTGAAAATGAGGAACTGGTGAAAGCATATAAATACGCTGCAGAGAACAACAAAAAAGTTCACTTGCTAGGCCTTGTGTCAAAAGGCGGTGTTCATAGCAGCCAGGAACATATCTACAAACTTCTGGATGTTGCAAAGGCAAACGGTCTGTCTGATGTTTTTGTTCATGCTTTTATGGACGGCCGTGATACAGACCCTAAAAGCGGTAAAGGTTTCCTTTCCGAACTGCTTGATCACATGAAAGAGAGTACCGGGGATGTTGCCACTGTGACAGGTCGTTACTACGCTATGGACAGGGACAACCGCTGGGAACGCATAAAGTTGGCATATGATGCATTGGTGGAAGGGAAAGGAGAGCCATCGGCCGATCTTCTCGGATCTATCCAGAAATCGTATGATGAGGATGTGACAGATGAGTTCATAAAACCTGTTGTTCATGTCGATGAAAACGGGAACCCTGTTGCAACCATCCGGGAAGGGGATGTGGTGATATTTTTCAACTTCCGTAACGACAGGGCAAAAGAGCTTACCATCGCTCTTACACAAAAGGACATGCCTGAGCACGGACTTCACACAATCCCTTTGTATTACTGCACAATGGTTCCTTACGATGCAGCATTCAAGGGATTGCATATACTGTTTGACAAAGAAAATGTGAAGAATACCCTCGGTGAGGTAGTTTCAAAAAAAGGCCTGAGGCAGTTAAGGATAGCTGAAACGGAGAAATATGCACACGTAACATTTTTCTTTTCGGGAGGCCGTGAAGAGGCATTCCCCGGAGAAGATAGAATTCTGGTAAATTCACCAAAAGTGGCAACTTATGACCTTAAGCCTGAAATGAGCGCTTATGAGGTCAAAGATAAAGTTGTGGCAGAGCTGAACACAAGAAAGTACGATCTGATCGTGCTTAACTTTGCAAACGGAGATATGGTAGGACATACTGGCGTTTACGAGGCGATAGTGAAAGCGGTGAAGACTGTGGACGAATGTCTCAACGGAGTTGTGGAAGCAGCCAGGTCTAATGATTACGATACCATCATCATTGCTGACCATGGTAATGCCGACAATGCCGTTAATCCTGATGGTTCACCAAATACGGCACACTCACTCAATCCTGTTCCTTTTGTATGGGTTTCTCCTTCACGTACAGGGAAAGTAGAGGACGGTGTTTTGGCTGATGTTGCACCTTCTATCCTTAAGCTGATGAATGTGGAGCAACCCAAAGAGATGACCGGTCACTGTTTGATAACATTTGAATAGGTTTTTAATTCATAACGTAAGCGTCGGTTTCATGAAAGAGTCCGGCGTTTTTTGTATGTTTGATCCGTTTTGTTGATCGATTGGTAAAAAAGACGTAACAAAAATAGTTTTTAATAGTATATTTGAAATAGTATTTGAAAAATACCTGCTATGGTCCAGATAGATGACAAGCTGATAAGCCTTGATGTTTTTGAAAAACGGTTTGTGTGCGATCTGGGAAAATGCCACGGTGAATGTTGTGTTGAAGGAGAGTCAGGAGCGCCGCTTGAAGATGATGAAGTTGAAATCATTGAAAGACTGTATCCGTTGATGCAGCCTTACATGTCGGAGAAAGCGATAGCTGAGGTTGAACAGAATGGTGCCTGGGTCATCGATGCCGACGGAGATAAAGTTACTCCGATAATTGAAGGAAGGGAGTGTGTCTATACCTATTTTGAAGAGGATGGCACCGTAAAGTGCATCATCGAAAAGCTTTACATCGAGGGGAAGACAGATTTCAAGAAGCCTATATCGTGCCATCTGTATCCGATCAGGGTAAGTAAGTATCCGAGTTATGAAGCATTGAACTATCATAGCTGGCCCATATGTGCTCCTGCCCGTGAGCTGGGAGGTGTTCTTGGTGTACCTGTCTTTCAGTTTCTCAAAGAACCTATAATCCGTAGGTACGGAAAGCTGTTTTACGAGGAGATGGAAGATGTGGCAAAGACATTGAAAGAAAAGAAAATTATAAAATAGCCGGGAGACAGGTGTTGCTTTAAAACGGTATAGTTTTTGAGTATATATTTGAAATTAGATTTTTTTTATAACTTTAAACAACTTTTAGGGAAGGCTTAACTGATATGCAAAGGGATATGCTGAGATATTCTCTTATAATTTTAATAAGTTTATTGTTTTCAGGTTTTGCATCTGCAAAAGCCAGGCTTGATGCTGTTTATCCCTCTTCATGGTGGGTGGACATGTCATACAATAATTTACTGGTCATTGCCTACGGGGAAAATATCAGCAATACAAGTATTACTGCCGATTATCCCGGTGTGAAGATCAATAAGATCATTTCAACTCAAAGTACCAGTTATATTTTTATTGATCTGTATATTTCTCCTAAAACACCTGAGGGGGTGATGAACCTTGTATTCAGGGAAGGCGGTAAGGTGATTAATACTTTCGGCTTCGGTCTTTATAAAAAGAACAAGAACGAAGGGTATCACAAAGGTATTACAAGTGCCGATGTATTGTATCAGATAGTGCCTGACAGATTTGCCAATGGCAACCCTGAAAATGACAACCCTAAAGGTTACTACGAGCGGGCAGACAGGTTGAATCCTTCCGGTGTTCATGGCGGTGATCTTCAGGGGATAATCAGCCATCTTGACTATATTGCCGATCTTGGTGTTACAGGGATAGAGCTAACTCCGGTTTTTGAAAGTAATCAGTTCTCTCAGTCGTATGATCATTATGCAATAACCAATTTTTATAAGATCGGTGAGAGATTGGGCAGCATGAACGATTATATGAAATTGATTAATGAGTGTCACAAAAGGGACATGAAATTTATACAAACATTTGTGTTCCATCAGGCAGGCAAACAGAATAGTATCATTGCCGATGCACCGATAGAGAACTGGGTTATGCCTGATAAGAAAAAATATCAGGAAGAACCGCATATCAATGTTTTTTCGGATCCTTATGCGAGTGAGGCCGATTACGATTTCAACAAGTACAGTTGGAAAGCTTTTGACACTCCAAGACTGAACCAGAAAGATCCTCACCTGAAAAAATATCTTATTCAGAATTGTTTGTGGTGGGTTGAGACTACCGGAATCGATGGAATAAGGATTGATTACACCTCATACAACGATAAAGCATTTCTACATGATCTGACAACAATTTTGCACAAGGAGTTTCCGGATCTTTCAATTATCAGTGATGTGGAAACGGATTATCCTTGTCAGGTGGAATACTGGGTACAGCGCAACGATCACCCGCAGAAGTTTTCTGCTTATTTTACCCATTCATCCGATTACCCGTTAAGAGACAGAATCGCTCAGGCATTCTCTTCATACGAGAAGCCCACTTCCGGTCTGCTTTATTTGTATGACATCATCACACGTGATTTTGTGTACAACCATCCGGATAACAATTTTGTGTTTATGGACAATAATCACCTAGATAGAGCATACAATGTGGCAGATAAAGAGTTGTCACAGCTGAAGATGATGCTTGCCTATGAGCTTACGATAAAAAGAACGCCGGAGATACTGTATGGTACGGAGGTGCTGCAGGAGGGGCTTGAAAAGATGGGGCCGGGATTTGTCAGGTCTGATTTTCCGGGTGGGTGGCAAAGTGATGCCGTGAATGCCTTTACGCAGAAAGGTCTCTCTTCCGATCAGCGGGAATTTTTCGATTACATGCAGAAATTGCTTAAGTGGCGTAAGGAGAGCGTGGCAATCCATTCGGGAGCATTGACGCATTACAGGCCGTCGAAAGGAATGTATGTGTATTTCCGTACCACTGAGCTGAAAAATGTGATGGTGATATTCAACAACGATCCGGATGAGCAAAAGAGGGTTGATTTTAAGAAGTACAAAGAGAACCTTATGAACTTCAAATTTGCCCGTGATATCATGACGGGTAATATATATTCCGATTTCAGCGGGATAATGGTCTATCCAAAATCGGTCATGATACTTGAGTTGGAGAAAACCGGCTTTGAATAAAAAAGGTAGTCATCGGATGACTCGAAGTCATCGGATGACTATTTTGGATAAATCTACTTCTCAATATAATCTTCGATAGGATTACAGGTGCAAACCAGGTTGCGGTCGCCGTAGGCATCGTCGATGCGAGCAACATCAATCCAAAATTTGTTCTCCCTGATCCAGTCGAGCGGATAAGCAGCTTTTTCACGGCCATATGAGTGTTCCCATTTATCACCTGCCACAACGTATGCCGGGTGAGGCGCATTCTTGAGTACATTGTCTGTCTTATCTGCTGTTCCTGTCTCTATCTCTTTTATCTCGGCAAGTATTCCCTGCATTGCCTCTATGAACCTGTCCATCTCCTGCAAAGACTCACTTTCGGTAGGCTCTACCATCAGTGTGCCGTGAACGGGGAATGAAACGGTAGGAGCGTGGAAGCCGTAATCCATGAGACGTTTGGCGATGTCGGTTTCAGTTATTCCTGAAACTGCCTTGAAATGACGGCATTCGAGTATCATCTCATGGGCAACACGTCCGTTCTCACCTGTATAAAGTATTCCGTACCCTTCTTTCAGTTTTGTTGCCATGTAGTTTGCATTCAGGATCGCCATCTTTGTTGCTTCTGTCAATCCTTCGGCTCCGAGCATTTTGATGTAACCGTAAGTGATAGGCAACACACTTGCACTGCCCCACGGAGCAGCAGAAACAGCAGTTATGCCATGGTGTGAATTGTCGGTAACGGGGTGTGTCGGGAGGAAATCAACAAGATGCTTTGCAACGCCGATCGGCCCTACGCCCGGTCCGCCACCTCCGTGAGGAATGGCAAATGTTTTGTGCAGGTTCAGGTGGCAGACATCGGCTCCGATAATACCGGGGCTTGTCAGTCCAACTTGTGCGTTCATGTTGGCGCCGTCCATGTATACCTGTCCGCCGTTGTCATGAACTATTTTACACATCTCCTTTATGCTGCTCTCAAACACACCATGTGTTGAGGGATAAGTAACCATCAGGCACGCAAGTGTATCTTTGTTCTCTTCAGCTTTGGCTCTCAGGTCATCAACATCGATATTGCCTCTTTCGTCGCATTGCACTACTACTACCTTCATTCCTGCCATTACGGCACTTGCCGGGTTTGTTCCGTGTGCAGATGATGGTATAAGTGCAACATTTCTCTGCTCGTCTCCCCGGCTCCTGTGGTAAGCCCTGATGACCATCAGACCGGCGTATTCGCCTGCCGCACCTGAGTTTGGCTGTAGGCATACATCTTCAAATCCTGTTATCTCGGCGAGGTCTTTCCGTAGCTCTTCCATCATCTCATGATATCCTGTCGCCTGATCTTTGGGTATGAAAGGATGCAATCCTCCAAACTCTATCCAGCTTAGTGGAAGCATTTCAGTAGCTGCATTCAGTTTCATTGTACATGAGCCTAGCGATATCATCGAGTGGGTAAGTGATATGTCGCGCCGTTCAAGTTTCTTAATGTACCGTACCATCTCTGTCTCTGATCGGTACAGGTTGAAAATATCCTGGGTGAGGAACTCACTTGTCCTTAGGAATTTCTTATCTATAGTCAGCTCTTCTGTCATCTCTTCGATCACAGGTGGCTCCTTGCCGGCAGCTTTTGCAAACACCTCTACTATCCAGTTAATGTCTTCAAGGTTGGTTGTCTCATCAGTGCTGAGGCCTACCTTGCCTGTTTCAAAGTAGCGGAAGTTCATTTCAAGTCCCAGGGAGAGCTCCTCTATCTTTTTCAGTTTTACTCCTTCGGGAACAGAGAAGCGGATGGTGTCGAAATAGTTTTCGTTAAGTTGCTTGTATCCGTATTTTTCTATTTCCTTGGTGAGTTGTGCTGCGATACCATGTATGCGTGATGCAATGTTCTTTATTCCCTCAGCTCCGTGATAAACGGCATAGAAACCGGACATTGTAGCAAGCAGTGCTTGTGCCGTACAGATATTTGAAGTTGCTTTCTCTCGCTTAATGTGTTGTTCACGGGTCTGCAATGCCATGCGCAGTGCCCTGTTGCCGTTTACGTCTTTGGATACTCCGATGATACGTCCCGGCATGGAGCGCTTGAGTGCTTCGCGTGTGGCGAAAAATGCAGCATGAGGGCCGCCGTATCCCATGGGTATGCCAAATCGCTGGGACGAACCGAAAACGATATCTGCGCCCCATTCCCCCGGAGGTATCAGCAAAGCAAGGCTAAGTAGGTCGGCTGCTACCCCTACTTTTATTCCTTTTTCATGAGCCTCTTCTGTGAACCTGGTGTAATCCTCAATGTTTCCGTCGGAGTTAGGATACTGAACTATCAGTCCGAAATGCTTTTCATCGAACTTTGCTGTTTTGTAATCGGTGAACTGGAGCTCGATACCAAGAGGATTTGCTCTTGTTTGAAGAACTGCCTTTGTCTGCGGCCATATCTTTTCATCCACAAGAAGTACATTCTTTCCGGCTTTGACATCAGCCCTTGAGCGGGCGTGGAACATCATGATCATAGCTTCGGCTGCAGCAGTGGCCTCATCAAGAAGCGAAGCATTTGCAAGCTCCATTCCTGTCATCTCAGTTACAACTGTCTGGTAGTTCAGCAACGCTTCCAGACGGCCCTGTGATATCTCAGCCTGATAAGGAGTGTAAGATGTGTACCAAACTGGGTTCTCCAGCACATTACGCAGTATCACGGCAGGAGTGATGGTGTCGTAATATCCCATCCCGATATATGTGTTGTAAACTTTGTTTTTTCCTGCTATGTCGAGGATCTTCCTGTAGTACTGTCTTTCGGTCAATCCTCCATCAATGTTCAGTTTTTTGTCCGTGCGTATATCGGCGGGAACTGTCTGGTCGATCAGTTCGTCAACAGAAGACACCCCGATGGTTTTCAGCATCTCGTCGATCTCATGTTCCCTTGGCCCAATGTGGCGGGAAACAAATTTATCAGTAGCCATGTTATTATATTTTGTAGTGTTTATTTTTTGACATCCAAAGAGAGTTAAGTTTTGGCTAAAATCCAATGATTTTTACCATTAAAATTGTTAAAGTTTGCAACCTATCTTAAAAACTGATTGTTCTTTTTCTCATATCCGATTGTGGTCGACGGTCCGTGCCCCGGATAAACCACTGTATTTTCGGGTAGGGTCAAAAGTTTGTTTTTAATGTTGCTTATCAGAGTGTCATAGTCGCCTCCGGGAAGATCAGTCCTTCCTGTACTGTCCCTGAAAAGCACATCGCCTGCTATCAGGATGCCTTCTTTCTCATTGTAAAAAGTTACCCCGCCGGGTGAATGCCCCGGAATATGTATCACAGTCAGTGTGCTGTTACCAAACTTTACTTCATCGCCATCGTTGAGGTAATTGCCCAAAGGGGGCGGATCTTCATCAATGGTGACACCGAACAGCGATGCATATTCTTTAGTGATGCCGATGAAAAACTCATCATCGGGATGAGCTTCGGGTTTTAGGTTGTATTCCTCGGAAACAAACCGGGTGCCGAAAACATGGTCGAGATGAAGATGCGTATGCAGCAGACGTACCGGCTTCAGTCCGTTATCGCTGATAAATCCGGTAAGCTGCTGTTGTTCCTCTTCGGAGAAGCAACCCGGATCGATGATGACACATTCGTTCGTTTCATCAGAAAGGATGTACGTGTTGACCTGCCAGGGATTTAAGGGGAGTGTGTGGATGTTCATGGTTTTAGAGAGTTCTATGGTTAAAGTGTTAAATGGCTAAAGTGCTCTATGGCTGAATGATTAAATGGTTAATGTGTTTATGGCCTGCCCGCCTGTCTAACTGTGTAGCCGGGTAGAACTGCGCAGTCAGGCGGGTCCTATGGCTAAATGGTTCTATGGTTAAAGGTTTTTAGTTAATTCTTATTCCGTTTGATGTATGGTACACACCCGGATTCTCTCATTAAAAAGAGAACCTTCGAACTTCCGCCTTCCAGCTTTGAACTTTCTCTCTGCGCCTTCCCGTCCTTGCGGTGTATATTTTTGCTAACTATACTTTCTGCACCTTTGCGGTGCACATCACTTTACTATCCCTTCCAGCATTGGCACAAAAGCGCATTTCCCGTATTCGGTCTGTTCGAACTCATCGTCACTTATCCTGACTATTTTTGTCATTACCTGCTCCTTTTCGCCCAAAGGTATGATAAGCCATCCTCCCGGTTTTATCTGCAACAGGAGGTCTTTGGGGATAAATGGTGCCCCGGCTGTTATCAGCACCTTGTCGAAAGGAGCAAAAGCAGGGAGCCCTTTGTAACCATCGCCAAGAAAGAAACCGGCATTGTAACCCATGCTTTTTAAAAGCCGGGTGGTTTTCTTGTACAGTTCCGACTGCCTTTCTATCGTGTAAAGGTCTGCTCCCATTTCTATCAAAACAGCTGCCTGGTATCCCGAACCTGTACCTATTTCAAGGACTTTCTCTCCCGGTTTCAACTCCAGAAGCTGCGACTGAAAAGCAACAGTGTATGGCTGCGAGATAGTCTGGCCGGCACCGATGGGGAATGCTTTGTCCTGGTATGCAAAGTTCACAAAACCACTTTCGATAAAAAGATGCCTGGGAACCTTCCCTATGGCATTTAAAGCAGCCTTGTCAGTAATGCCTTTCTGCTTGAGGTTTTGTACAAGTCTGCTTCGCAATCCTTTATGTCTGTATGTGTCCTGTACTGTCATTGCGGGTAAAAATACAAAGATTACCTTGAACAGAAAACCCAAAACCAATATTATTCTCACTATCATTTATCGCTGTCAGGATATGTAATATTTGATTATTTTTATCGTTTAAACCTTAACCTAAATAATAATAACCTGACTTTACAGAGCTATTGACTGAATGAAAAACCCACGTCACATAACAAACAGAAAGATCATCCTGATATTCTTTCTGGTAGATCTGATATTTGTTATCGTGCCGGCTTTGATAAGTTTTTATCAGTTCAAACAAAGTTTCGGTGATCTCATCGGTTCGGGTCCGGCCAGGACATTTGGCAATTTCAAACCTTATGTTGATATCTCCATTCTCGTAGTTTACTGGCTAAGTATTTTTTATCTGTTCGGCCATTACACCAGGAACATTAATCAATCGGTCTGGCGAATACTTCGCAGCACAATACAGGAAGTGATAGTGGGTAATCTTGTACTATTCATTGTAGTGTTTGGTCCTCTTAAAGTGTTTGAATATTCTGACTCATGGCCTGCTTTCCTGACATTTACACTTCAATTCATACTGATCATAAGCATTCCGCGAATCATAACCTATATTGTTATCAATAAGCTTTTTGACAAAGGCTATATTAAATTCAATACCGTAGTAGCAGGCAGGCAGGGTGCGGTTGAACAATTCATGAAAGAGTTTAATCATGCGGGCTATCTCAGGAAACACAGATTCACGGGAGTTATGTACTCTGACACAACAAATACCGATAGAAAAGATGTGATAGGGTCATTTGAAGAATTGAAGCATCTTGCTTCTTCAGGTGAGATCGATGAGGTTATTTTTGTGGATAAGGAGAATAATCTTGGCGAACTCAGGGATATCATCACTGTATGTAAACGGTATAACATCACACTAAATATGCCGGGTGGATTGAATGATATTCTGAAGGGACAGGTGCAAATCAGTGATATCGATTCTCCGCCCTTTGTTGTTATACACAGTCGTAGTTTGTCTTTGGTGCAGTGCTGGGTAAAAAGGATCATGGACATCATTTTTTCAATTATAGGTATAGTTGTGATCCTTCCAATTGTTCCATTTATGATATACAGGATCAGAAAAAGTTCTCCCGGCCCTGTATTCTTTGTTCAGGAGCGGGTTGGGAAAAGTGGTAAGCCTTTTATGATGTATAAATTCCGTACGATGTATGTTGATGCAGAGAAGAACGGTCCCGCTCTTTCTTCATCCAATGATGCTCGTGTTACATCAGTAGGTAGATGGATGAGACGCTGGAGGTTGGATGAACTGCCGCAACTCATCAATGTTCTTTCGGGTAAAATGTCTCTTGTCGGGCCAAGGCCTGAAAGACAGTTTTATCTTCAGAAGATTCTTGATGAAGTTCCATGCTATTCCCTTATTTTGAAAGTAAAACCGGGAATTACATCCCTGGGAATGGTGAAGTTTGGTTATGCCGAGAATGTTGATCAGATGATACAGAGGTTAAGGTACGACGTGTTGTACATCGAAAATCAATCATTGCTGCTTGACCTGAAAATTCTTTTTTACACCCTTGGGACCCTGCTTAAAGGTGAGGGGAAATAAAGGGTTAATGTTTGTTCCTCGCTATCGAGTCTTCAATAATCTCTGTAAATACTTGCGAAATATCCCTTTTGTCAGCTTTTATCTGTTGCGGGATAAAACTTGTCGGGGTCATTCCGGGAGTAGTATTTACCTCAAGCATATAGATCTTATCTTTCGAGAGTATGTAATCGATCCTGATTATCCCTTTGCATCCTAGTATGTCGTATATCATTGACGATATTTTTTTTATGCGGTCGCTGATGCTGTCGGGAACAGGTGCCGGGGTTATCTCCTCTGCTTTCTCGGAGTTGTACTTTGCCTCGAAATCGAAAAAGTCGTTTTTGCTTATCACTTCCGTGATAGGGAAAATATTCTCTCCTATTGATGTTTTGTAAAGTCCGCATGTCAGTTCCCTGCCTTCGAGCAGTTCTTCGATTATCACTTCATCACTCTCTTCAAAAGCCTTTTCAATGGCAGGAACAACATCCTCCTTCTTTTTTACTTTTGATACCCCGAAACTTGATCCGCCTGCATTGGGCTTTACAAAACATGGCAGTCTCAGTTTGTCAGCAATGTCGGCAGGGGCGTAGTCGTTCCCTTTACGGATAAGGACGGAGTCGGCAACGGCCACGCCAAAACCTTTCAGATATGTGTTACAGGTAAATTTATTGAATGTTAAGGCCGATGGCAGGACATCGCATGTGGAGTGCGGTATGCCGAGCATCTCAAGATATCCCTGCAAGACGCCGTTCTCTCCCGGTGTGCCGTGTATGGTGATGTAAACACAGTCGAAAGTTATTTTAGAACCATTAAAAGTTAATGAAAAATCATTCTTGTCAACCGGATACGATTTGCCGCCAATCACAGCCTGCCAGTCATTATCTTTTATCAGCACCGGCCAAGTGTTGTATCTGTTACTGTCAATAAATGATTGTATACCTTTCATGCTCTTTTCCGAAACGATTATCTCGGAAGAGTAGCCGCCGTAAACTATTGCAATGTTCTTTTTTGTCATCTTGGTAAATGCTAACTGTTTCTTCCTGCGATGTATTTTCTCCACTTGTCAATTACCTGTGCCATATCTTCAGGGAGTTCGGAGTCAAATCTCATTTTTTCTCCTGTTCTTGGATGGATGAACCCCAGTGTTTTGGCATGCAGTGCCTGACGGGGAAGTATCTTAAAGCAGTTCTGTACAAACTGTTTGTATTTTGTGAAGGTCGTGCCTTTCAGGATTTGATCGCCTCCATACCTGTCATCGTTGAAAAGGGGATGGCCTATGTGTTTGAAATGAGCACGTATCTGGTGCGTCCTCCCGGTTTCGAGCCGGCATTCCACCAGGGTTACATATCCCAGCCGTTCAATGACCTTGTAGTGTGTGACTGCATGTTTGCCTTTCTCCCCGTCGGGGAAAACGGCCATCTGCATGCGGTCTTTCAGGTGGCGGCCAATGTGGCCCGTAATAGTCCCTTCGTTCTCTTTGAGCTGTCCCCAAACAAGTGCCCAGTATGTGCGTTCTGATGTTTTTTCGAAAAATTGCCGTGCAAGGTGGTTCCTTGCTATCTCAGTTTTTGCGATCACCAGAAGTCCTGAAGTACCCTTGTCGATGCGGTGGACTATACCGGGGCGTTCATTTTCCGGATTAAAGAACGGATCTCCCATAAAATGATATACCAATGCATTTACAAGCGTGCCTGTTTTATTCCCGTACCCGGGATGTATGACCATCTCTTGTACCTTGTTTATCACAAGGACGGAATCATCCTCGTAAACAATGTCGATAGGAATATCCTCCGGAATGATCTCATTGTCGGGCGGAGGATAAGACATCACTATGGAAATCTCATCGTCGGGTTTGACCTTGTAGTTCGATTTTACGGCTTTGCCGTTTACGAGGATATTCCCTGCTGCAGCCGCAGCCTGTATCTTGTTCCTGGAAGCATTCTGTATCTTGTTTACCAGGAATTTATCAATTCTCAGGTGAGTTTGTCCCGGATCAACAGTGAACCTGAAATGTTCATACAGTTCATTTTCCTCTTCGGGCAGATCAGCATTTTCAAGAAGTTCTTTACTCATCGCCACCGTTTGAAATGATTGTATCACCTGCTGCTCTCTGCATACGTATCTCCATGGCAACGGAATCTGGAAGCAGTTTCAGTGAGTCAAGGGTTACCCAGATGTCTATCGATGCGCCAAGGTTCAGTTTAGTTCCCTCCTCGGGCTTCGGCCGTTGCTGCCAGATAAATGCATCAAGGGAATCTTCTCCTGTTTTTATGGTGGTATCACAAATTATTGCACCAATATTGAGTGATGTGTTAAGGCATATCTGTTCAGCTTTGTTTATCGACATCCCTGTAAGATCAGGCACGTTGGTTTTCTGGTCGCTCAGCCCTTTCCCTATCATCAGATCGATTCTTGAACCTTTGGGTATCGAAGTTCCTTTTTCAATGGGTTTGCCTTTGTACATCTGTCCCATGACAAGGTTAGTGTATTCACTTGGTACGTATATTATTTTACCCATTTTCAGTCCGTATGACTCAAGGGTCACTTTGGCGTCACGCAGTGATGATTCCACAACGTTGGGCATCTGTACCTTTTCGGGGGTGTAGGCATTGATGGTGAAGAATATTGTCCTGTTTCTTTTTACTTTTTCCCCCGCCTTTGGCGTTTGTTCTATCACTACCCCAGGCAGTTTATCTTCTAAATGTACAGAATCGATGATCCTGTACCTTAGGTCATCATTTTCTATCAGCTCCTTAAACTGGGCTTCAGTAAGGCCTCTGAAATCAGGCAGGGGTTTGGCCTCGCCATGATGAGTGTAAATGTTCAGGCTTATAAAAACAACGATAAGCAGCAATGCGGTTGATGCCAGTATCAAACCTAAATTTTTAAGAAAGGGTTTGCTGATCAGGAATTTTAGTATCGACATATCCGTAATTTCTGTTTGAGTCAAAAATAATATAAAATAAGCAATCTTTAAGATACAAAAAGGTAATTATTCTTAAAAGCGGGGTTTGGAGCGACTGTATTAATGAATCAAAACCAGAGACCGAAGTGTGAAAATTATAAGCCTGTGGATGGGGGATGTTTTACAAAGCTACTGATTGCCCTCTCTGCAAAAGTGATATTGATGTCGGCCAAAAGAAAAAGGGCTCTTGCGAGCCCTTTGTTCTTGATTCTTTAGAAGTATATTATGCTTTATGTTTCTTCTCGTCAGAAACACTAAGTTTTTTTCTTCCTTTAGCTCTGCGGGCAGAAATAACCTTACGGCCATTGTGTGATTCCATTCTTGATCTGAAACCGTGCTTATTCTTTCTTTTTCTGTTTGATGGCTGAAATGTCCTTTTCATTGTAATATGTTTTAATCTTTCGACTTATTCTTAATTCTCCCGAAACGGAGTGCAAAAATACATGTTTTTTTCTTCTTCCAAAAAGTATGGCTTCTTTTTTTACTAATTTTATGAATATTTGCATTTAGAAACGAAAAAAGCCTTGTCAATCCGGGTTGTTTACATCGAAAGATGTATAAGTTTTTTTGTTTCAAAGAAGGGTTCTTCAAAAAAGTCTGTCAGAGGAATTATACTGACCCTGTTGCGGAACGGCTTAAGCTCGTTCCCAAAATCCCCTCCTTTGAGGTAAAGTATGCCGTTGGTTATGGCATTCTTTTGTTCTTTTTTTATCCTGTTTCGGCAAAGTTTTACGAAATCGGGGAAAGCAGTGACTGCCCGGCTTACAATAAAATCATATCTGTCCTTAAGCTGCTCGACCCTTATCTGTTGCGGGGTTACGTTTTTCAGGTTTAGTTCAGAGGTGACCGCTTCTACTACTTTAATTTTTTTGCCGATGGAGTCGATGAGGTGAAATGAGACTTCCGGGAACATGATGGCGAGCGGAATGCCGGGAAAACCTCCTCCTGTTCCTACGTCAAGAACTCTTGTTCCTTTTGTGAAACTCGTGAACTTCGCAATGGCAAGGGAATGCAAAACGTGTTTTGTGTACAGTTCAGAGATGTCTTTTCTGGATATCACATTGATCTTACTGTTCCACTCCTCATAAAGAGTGCCAAGAGTAGCAAACTGCTTTTTCTGATCTTCAGTGAGGTCAGGAAAATATTTCAAGATGATATCCATTAATGAGTTGTTGACAGATGAAACCTCTTAGTCAAGTTTTACATCAGTTCCTTTTAGGGTGTTGAAAAGAAGTTCCCTGGCCCGGAACAGCTGGGCTTTAACGGTTCCCAACGGGAGGTCAAGCTCGTCAGCTATCTCTTCATACGAGAACTCTTTGAAATATCTCAGTTCTATGAGGGTGCGGTAACGTGGTTTCAGTTTCTTAACCACGGTACGCATCAGGATAGCCTTTTGCTGTTTGATCAATCCTTCTTCCGGATCGGGCATCTCATCTTTAAGATGTATGGGAGTTTCATTTTCGTTATCATCATCGTTGGCACTGTCGATGGATACTATGTTGGTGCGTTTCTTTCTCAGGAAGTCGATACAATTGTTTGAAGCTATTTTGAAAAGCCATGTACTGAAAGCGTAATTTGGAGAATACTGGCCCAGGTTTTTAAATGCTTTGCCAAATGCTTCGATCGTAAGATCTTCTGCATCACTTTTGTTATTAACCATCTTTAATAACATAAAGTATATCGCATCCCTGTATCTCCCCATCAATTCAGCAAAGGACTTCTGGTCTCCTTTTACAGCCCGCTGAACCAAATCGTAATCATACCTGGCTTTATCCGAAAGATTAGGATTTACTTCCATTTAATTCCTTTTGGTCTCAATAAATTACTAATCCACAATATTCCTATCCATATTGGCATGTACCAATCAAACAGCAATAATGCCCAAAACAGTTGCTTTTGCCTGAGTTTCTTTGCCGCTTTGCCCATTACCATCAATTTGGTAAATATCAGAACAGCAAACAGACCTGCTGCAATTGGAGCAAAAATAGAAAAAAATATCGAACAAATAGTTAACAGCCAAAATAATTGCCTTGTTAAAAATTCGAAAAACAACCATGTTTTTATGAAGAACGGATAGTGTACCGAAGAGGTAAGATGCCTCGATTTTTGTATCTTCAGTTCCGCCCTTGATTTTGGAGGAACAGACATCGTGTGGCTTTTCGGTTCGGCACAAATGATTGTGTTCTTTTTGTTCCCTGCTTCAATGATGAAAAGGTCATCATCGCCTGATGCGACAGTCAGGTTATTCCTGAACTGAGAGCTGTTTGTGAAAACCTCTTTTTCGTAAGCAATATTCCTGCCCACACCCATAAAGGGTTTTACTGTAAGTGCAAAGCCGAAATACTGTACTGCATTCCAGAATGTCTCAAAACGTATCATAAGGTTCAGCAGTCCTTTTTGCTTTTCATATCCGCCGTACCCAAGCACGATCTTTTTTGTGTCGCTGAAAGAGCCTGCCATGTACTGCAGCCATTTATCCGAAACAGGATAGCAATCGGCATCGGTAAGAACAAGATGCTCGTGTTTGGCGGCCTTTATGCCGATTGTAAGAGCCAGCTTTTTGCCGTGAAAAAATTTCTTGTCGACAGGAATAGAGGTGTAGTAGAGGTTCTTGTATTTCTCTTTCATTTCGGCCAGAACCATCTCCGTGTCATCTGTGGATGTATCATTTACTACTACGACCTGAAATTCGGGATAATCCTGTTCCAGCACTTTGGGAAGGAATTGTTTCAGGTTGGAATCTTCGTTCTTGGCACAGATAACAACTGAAACGGGCGGAAGCTTTTGTAGCCTTTCCAATGGTTTATAACGATTGAAAGCGCCGAGGATATATAAATAATGAAAGGTTTGGAATACCCATGAAAAGATAAATATGGCAGATAAGATGTATATTGTTTCCTGGTTCAACTCAATGTAGTTTTAGCACAATGCAAATATCAGATATTTTTAATGTGTAAAAAATTTTTTACGATAAAATATGTGATAATAAATTGACTTTTGTTTTGTAACTGTTGTCATGCTGAAGGTTAATGTAACCTTAATTCCACAAGAGTCTTTCTGCTGCAACCTCCAAAGTCACACCATTATTGAAAATGCTCACTTGAAGCTTCTCATCGTAGTTATGGCTACGCCTGCGAGGCTTTTTCGCTGCGCCTGCCTGGCTGCGCAGGCAGACAGGCTTTCCAATACTGGCATACTTTTGGAGCTTTCGCTACGAAACACCCTTGCGGAGTTAAGGTGTAATCTTTTTGCAGTCAATCGTATTAATGACATTGCTTTTGTATCTTTGCCGGCAAATAACATTAATGAACCTGAATGAAATTTGTTTTAGAGCATACAGATAAAAACAGTTCGGCAAGAGCCGGAGAGATAACTACCGATCATGGTAAGATACAAACGCCCATATTTATGCCGGTAGGGACGGTTGGTTCTGTAAAGGGGGTGCATTTTCGTGATCTGAAGGATGACATCAAGGCACAGATAATTCTGGGGAACACTTATCATCTTTATCTGAGGCCGGGCATGGATATCATTAAAGCTGCTGGAGGATTGCATAAGTTTAACGGATGGGACAGGCCGATACTTACCGATAGCGGCGGGTTCCAGGTTTTTTCTCTGAGCAAAATACGTAAACTGAACGAGCAAGGAGCGGAGTTTCGTTCACACATTGACGGGTCGAAACATTTTTTTACTGCTGAGAATGTGGTAGATATCCAGCGCATCATCGGTGCCGACATCATGATGGCCTTTGATGAGTGCCCGCCTTCAACGGCCGATTATAAATATGCCAAAAATTCCATGGGCCTTACGCATAACTGGTTGAAAAGGGGTGTGAAAAGGTTTCGGGAAACAGAACCGCTTTATGGCCATTCGCAGGCATACTTCCCCATAGTTCAGGGAAGTGTGTTCAAGGACCTGCGGTCAAAGTCTGCAGAATTCATTTCAGACCAGGACTGCGAAGGAAATGCGATCGGGGGGCTTGCTGTTGGCGAACCGGCAGAGGTCATGTACGAGATGATAGAACTGGTGAACGGCATTCTGCCAAAAGAGAAGCCAAGGTACCTTATGGGAGTGGGAACGCCTGAAAACATACTTGAAGCGATAGCCCTGGGGGTTGATATGTTCGATTGTGTCATGCCTACGCGCAACGGCCGTAACGGGATGCTTTTTACAAGTAAAGGAATTCTGAACATGAAGAACAATAAGTGGAAAGATGATTTTTCCCCCGTTGATCCGGATGGCGTTTCCTTTGTTGATTCGCATTACACAAAAGCATACCTTCGTCATCTTTTTGTGTCGAAAGAGCTGCTGGCGGCACAGATAGCTTCGATACATAACCTCAGTTTTTATCTGTGGTTGGTAGGCGAAGCCAGAAAGCACATTATTGAAGAGGACTTCCTTTCGTGGAAGAATTCAATGGTGAAACAGGTATCACAGCGTTTATGACTGCTAATTGCGACAGTTAACAATTAATAACACATTTTTTTTGTTCTTTTGTCGTCAACTTGCTTTCTTGGTTACCCTAAATCCGCAATAAAAAATTTTTATTGCGGATCGATATAAGAAAATCAACAGGTTACAGTTTCGTTGCACTCACTTTAACCTGTGATTTTCTAAATCGGGCCTGCCTGGCTTCGCAGTCAGACAGGGCTTACCTTAATCCGCAAGTGATTTAATTAGAAAAAATAAATAACTTGCGAATGAAAGGGGTTAAAGAAAAATAAAAAGCAGACATTGAAAAAGCTCGATATATATATTCTGAAGAAATTCCTGGGAACCTTCTTCTTTTCCATAATATTGATAATAAGTATCTCTGTGGTTTTCGACCTGACGGAAAAGATTGATGATTTCCTGGAAAAAGAAGCTCCTTTAAGGGCTATTGTTTTTGACTACTACCAGAACTTCATACCATACTTCGCAAATCTTTTCACCCCTCTTTTTGTATTTATCTCGGTAATATTTTTCACATCCAAGATGGCTTACAACACCGAAATTATTGCAATACTTTCGAGCGGTGTTAGTTTCAGGCGGATGATGTACCCGTATTTTCTTGGCGCATTGGTAATCTCATCTTTTTCTTTTTTTCTGAGCGGTTACGTGATCCCTCCGGCGAACAGGGTACGGCTTCGGTTCGAGAATAAATACATTAAGAACCGAAGGGAAACAGGGATGAAGAATATGCACATGCAGATCGAGCCCGGGGTGTTTATTTATATGGGGAACTATTATTCATACAATGACAGGGGTGAGTATTTTGATCTTGAAAAATTTGACGGTAAGGAACTTAAGCTGAAACTTTCGTCACGATCGATAAAATATGATACACTGACCGGAAATTGGGTACTGAGGAACTATACAAGGCGTGAACTTCTAGATGACGGGCATCAGAAAATTACCGTTGGGATGAAGATGGATACTACTCTTGACATTAAACCGTCCGATTTTAAGGAGGAGAGAAATTACTACGAGATGATGACAAACGATCAGCTTAATGATTATATTAAAGAGCAACGAAGGCGCGGGGTTGGAAATATTGAGGAGTTCCTCATAGAGAAATACAAAAGGGTGGCCAACCCGTTCGCGGCATTTATCCTGACTTTGATAGGTGTGTCGCTGGCTTCGAGGAAAGTGAGGGGAGGCATGGGGCTTCACATCGGAATAGGGATCGCACTTAGTTTTAGTTACATCATGTTCATGACCCTTTCCACTACTTTTGCGGTGAACGGGGATATGGACCCGCTTTTGGCAGTATGGCTTCCGAATTTAATCTTTTTGGGTATTGGTATCTTTCTCTATATGAGAGCACCGAAATAAAATTCTTTACTTTTAACTATATTTTATGTAACTTTAAAAGAAGAACAAATTCATTATTGATTGTTGCTATAAAAATAAAATTTAGTAACTATGCATTGGATATGTTGCCGGGAGTTTTTAGGTTATTCCTGAGTAACAATTGGTTAAATAAAACTTTTATATTATGTCATTGAAAAAAAGTATTCTTGATCTTCGTAGAAGAAAAGAGAAGGTGCAAAAAGGCGGCGGCGATAAAGCCATCGAAAAGCAGGTTGCAATGGGGAAACTCACTGCCCGTGAGCGTATACAGGCACTTTGCGATAAAGATTCTTTTACGGAATATGACTTGTTCGTGGAACATGAAGCACGAGACTTCGGGATGGATAAAAAAGAACTTCACGGAGACGGTGTTATCATCGGAACAGGTACTATCTACGGCTCACCGGTATGTTTGTTCGCACAGGACTTTACTGTTGCCGGAGGTTCTCTTGGGCTAATGCATGCCCGCAAGATCACAAAAATAATGGACCATGCCCTGAAAATGCGTGTTCCACTCATCGGGATCAACGATTCGGGTGGCGCGCGAATTCAGGAAGGCGTTAATTCCCTTGCCGGATATGGTGAGATATTTTATCGTAACACCCTGGCTTCAGGAGTTATTCCGCAGATATCGGTTATCCTCGGGCCTTGTGCCGGTGGTGCTGTTTATTCACCTGCCCTTACCGATTTTGTTTTTGTGGTCGATAATATCTCCAAGATGTTTATTACTGGTCCAAGCGTGATCAAAACTGTTCTTGGTGAGGATATCTCCATGGAAGACCTGGGCGGGGCACGTGTACATGCCGAGACTACCGGTAATGCACACTTCTTTGCGAGGAGCGAGCAGGAGTGTTTCGATCAGATAAAGAAACTGATCACGTTTATTCCATGGAACAATGAGACAAAAGCAAGAGCATTTCCTCCAAAACCGCCTAAATTCAAAGGAAAGATCGAAGACCTTATTCCTTCCGATCCGCGTCAGCCATACGATATCAGAGATATCATCAGGGCCGTGGTTGATGACTCGGACTTTTTCGAGATACAGGAACTCTGGGCGCCCAACATGGTTATCGGCTTTGGCCGCCTGAACGGTGAGACAGTTGGTTTTGTTGCTAACCAGCCCCTTGTTCTGGCAGGTGTGCTTGATGTTGATTCTTCAGATAAAGCTGCCAGGTTCATTCGTTTCTGCGATGCATTCAATATTCCGATAGTTACATTTGAGGATATGCCTGGTTACCTTCCCGGTGTTGACCAGGAACATGCCGGAGTGATACGTCACGGAGCTAAAGTCCTGTATGCATATTCAGAGGCTACCGTTCCCAAGATCACTGTAATCCTTCGTAAGGCGTACGGAGGAGGCTACATTGCCATGAATTCACGCCATCTGGGCGCCGACTTTATGATGGCATGGCCTACTGCAGAGATTGCCGTAATGGGGCCTGAGGGAGCTGCAAATATTATCTTTAAAAAAGAGATAGAATCTGCAGACGATCCTGACGAGATGCGCAAGAAGAAGGTTCAGGAGTACAAGGAGAAATTTGCCAATCCGTATGTTGCGGCAGCAAAAGGCTATATCGATGCAGTGATCGAGCCGTCTGAGACAAGAAAGCTCTTGTTACATGCCATCGAAGTGTCAGCAAATAAAGGTGTTTCAAGACCTAAAAAGAAACATGGTATTCCACCATTTTAATAGTTTATGTTATGGCAAAAAAGTTTGACGGGCTGGTCGATTTTCAGGTACAAAGCCTGAAGTACAGGACACGTGTGACCAAAAAGTTTATAAATAGAAAAAAGTATGAGGAGCCTGATCCCAGGCAAATTAAGTCTTATATCCCGGGCACTGTCATAAAGATATATGGTAAGCGTGGGAAAAAACTTAAAAAGGGAAATACTATCCTCATCCTTGAAGCAATGAAAATGAGAAACAAAATACTTATGCCGTTCGATGGGAAAATAAAGGCCATTCATGTTAAGGAAGGCGAAAAAATCCCCAAAGATTTTTTAATGGTAGAGTTAGAATAGAAAAAATACCGTCTGAAATTTGTCAGGCGGTATTTTTTTTAAAACATTTCACTATTTTTAGTCTGAAAAAATTAATAGTATGTACAGATTAAGCTTATTGTTTCTTTTATTTATATCGGTAAATGCTCTTGGACAGGTTAATAAACCCAAAGCTCCAAAGTGTAAAAGTGTCCAGAGAGCTATTTCGAAAGAGAATTATGCAACATATTACCCAAAATTGCTCACACGCTTTCTTAATTCTGACAAGACACTTACCCTAAAAGAAAAGCGACTTCTCTATTACGGTTTTGTGTTTCAAAAGGAGTTTAAAAATGACAGGAACAAAGCATACAAAGACAGTTTGCGGATCTTCTTTACCATGAAAAACCTGACAGATCTTGATGCGGAAAAGATAATTTTATTTTCAGATTCCATTCTTGCGGTAAATCCGTTTAACCTGAGAGCTTTGAATTACAGGGAATATGCATTTGAACATACAAAAGAGCAGGAAAGGATAAAGAATGTGATATTCAGGATAAATGCCGTTTTGGAGGCAATACTCAGCTCCGGGCATGGTTTGTCTACCGATTATCCGTTTTACGTTATACGCGAATCGGATGAATATGCTGTGATAGATGCTTTGGGTTTTTATTTTGGCGGAAAACATGAAAAGGTTGACGGCAAATATGATTACCTGAGCCTGGAAAAAAATGATAAAGGAATCGACGGAATGTATTTCTATGTAAATACCTGCAAAAAGAAATAAGATGGGATTAAAGATACAGTATTTTCAGCATGTGCCATATGAGGGCCCCGGATACATTAGTGACTGGGCTGTTAAAAATGGACATCAAATGACAGGCACAAAACTATATGAAGGTCAGGAACTGCCTGATGTGAATGATCTTGACTGGCTTGTGATCATGGGAGGCAGCATGAGTATTTATGATGAAAACATATCATGGCTTGCCGGTGAAAAGGATTTTATAAAGAGAGCGATAGATGCAGGGAAAACTGTCATAGGCATCTGTCTCGGGGCACAGCTGATAGCTGATGTGCTTGGAGCTAAGGTGTATCCTAACAAGGAAAAGGAGATAGGCTGGTGGCCTGTAAAATTAACTCCTGAAGGAGAAAAACAGCCGTTACTGAAAGACCTGCCGGAAGAGTTTGTGACTTTTCACTGGCATGGTGATATGTTCGATATTCCCGAAGGTGCCGTTCACCTAATTGCCTCTGATGTGTGCAGCAACCAGGCTTTCATATTTAAAGACAGAGTGCTGGCATTACAGTTCCATTTTGAAACAACGGAAAGTTCAGTAAAAGATATTATTGAGAACAGCCGTCATGAATTGGTCGAAGCACCTCATATTGAGCCGGAAGATAGAATGATATCGCAGGCCGGATATTTTATGCCCGATAACAATAAACGACTGGAGATGATACTTGACCGCCTGGCAGGGAAACCGGAGTAAAATGAGCGTATACCGGGAGAATTGTCAGCCACGGTGTTTTTTTCGTTCAATGGTGATGTTCACAAGTTGCTCAAAGAATAACAGCAGCAGTGTGGCACCAACTATGTAGAGAGGTATCATCAGTTTTGAAACAGAAAATCCCAGGATTGATGTCACAGGGCTGATTATCACAGATACCAAAAGCCCGAACGCAGTTCCCAGCACGAAAAACAACCACGACAGTCTGATGCTCCTGTCAATCGACTTTTCGCTTTGGACCTCTTTTTTCAGGTGACTCATGACCCGCTCCTCGAAATCATCAAAGGGCATTTCAAGCCTGCTGTAGCCTAACAGCTGCTTAAGTTCGTCATCCCTGTTTTTGTTTGGTATATCCATCAGAAACATTGTGAATTTATAAAATTGTTTTCATCTCTTTGTTCAAGATCTTGCTGAGCGCTGCATAAAAACTCTTCCTGGCACGGAACAAGATCACTTTTACATTACCTTCTGACCATCCTGTTATGTTGCTTATCTCATCAACAGAATTCTCATCAAGGTAAAACAGACGTAGCGCAAGACTCTCTTTTGGCGAAAGTATTTCCAGGGCTTTGTTAATGTAAAATTTGCGATCCGTATCATTCATCTTGTCAAACCCGTCAGGTGTGGTGTCTGCGTCTTCCGGCCCGGCACTTATGAAATTGTTTTCCTGCAGTTTTAATTTTTTCAGTTGTTTGAACGAAAGGTTTACCACTATGCGGTAGAGCCATGTGCTAAACTTGGATTGGAACCGGAACTGTTTAAGGTTCACAAATGCCTTGATGAAGGCCTCCTGCGTAACCTCTTCGGCTGTAAACTCATCTTTGACGACAGACATGGCAACGGTGAAGGCCATGTGTTGGTATTTCCTTACAAGGAAACGAAATGCCTCCACATCACCTTCAATGACCCGCCTTATGTATGCCTCTTCCATTAATTATTTTGCTGATCCTCTTTTTTGCCGGCAAAATGGGCTGCTATCATTCCCAGTCCTCCGAACATAAAACCGAAGAGCGGAGTATAGTTTTCATCCATTGAAGTAGTATTGGCAAATATAATGCCTATTGCCACTCCAAGAGTGATGGCAAAAAGCAGTATGCCCAGTTTTAGCCAGGGGAAGGAATATTGCTTTTTGGGGCGTGCGAAAAGTTTTGCCGCATCAATACCTTCCGATGCCTTTTCTATCAGGGCCATGCGCTCTTTTTGTTTGGCTTTCAAATAAAAATACCAGGCAAAGAAAATTCCTGTAAAAGCAGCAATGAATGTTGTCGCCACAGCGACTGTTGCTGTAATGTTTTCTACTGTGTGATCCATGATTTTCTGTTTTAACGTTTCTTCTTTGATACCGGTCAGAAGAAAAAGGTTACAATAAAGCAGATAATTTTTTACCTGTTAGTTGCCATTTTGCATGGAAAGAAATTCTGTAACGAATCTTACCACGCCATCGTAATCATCTATGCCTTTTTCCACCTTGTTTGTTTTCAGATAGGTGTCGTTGGCTTTTTCCGCCACTTTTTCAATATGCCTGTTCCTGAGTGTTGACCAGTGAGCGATAATCTTTTTTATATCGTTCCTGACACTTTCATCAAGAGAGTTTACGATATCCTGATAATCGTTCAGCTTTCTTGCATCGTATAAGAAATAGAAAAGAAGGTTGAGATTGCCGGCATATCTTATCTGCTTGTTGCTGCTGTTGTTGCAAACCAGCCATGCATAAAAGTTGGCTTCTGCCTCACTTGTTATCCCGAACTGATGCGATTTTTCGTGGGCAAGCGTCCAGGGATATTCAACGGGAAGAAGATATTTGTTTATGTGTATTTCGTTGAAAAACGGCCCGAAGTATCCTGATATGGTAGCTTTGGCGAACAGTTTACTGAAAGTTATATTTTTCGGTCGTCTTACTCCTTGAGGGTAATCGATTTCGAGAAAATGCGACATATCCTTGTAGCTATCCTCTATCAAACTGTTTATCTCATCTTTTTTCAGACTGAAAGTATCAACATGGTTGGTATTAGCTGAGTTGATCAAAATATCCAGGGCGGAACGGAACTTTTCCGTGGATGCTTTTTGTTCAGGTATATCCAACCGGGAATTGAGGTGCTCGCGGAAATAGTTAAATCCCCAAAGCCAGTAAAAAAGGATATAAACAACAGATAAGATATTTACCAATAGCAGGAAATATCGTTTAATGGTGGCCTTGCGAAGAAAAAGTAAAACGGTAAGCGTCAAAAAACCGAGAATAAGAAAAATATATAAAAGGTCATCCAGGGAAAATGGGAAGACTGCACTTACTCGGCTGAGCACTGATGCGACGAAAGGATAAACACCTTTTGAATAAATATCCTCAGTCGTTTCCGGATGGTTTGCGGCCATTTCGGTAAGACCGAATGTGAAAATGGCCAACAGGACAGGTATGAGGGATCTTAGTATGCTTCTATATTTTTGCATTCGAGGCTTTGTAAACGAAAAATATCAGTGAAGCAATTCCTCCGGCAATACCGATAAGGTAACCTGTTGTTGTATCCATAAAGAAACCCCCGTTCTTAACCGGTGCGACGAGCAGATATGTAAATGTGATAGTGGTCATAAATGCTGCCGGTAACGAAAGCATCCAATGGGGTTTCTTCACTTTTGCAAGATACATTGCCCCGGCCCAGAGAACCACTGTGGCAAGTACCTGGTTCGATAGGCCAAGATATTTCCAGATGGTTGAGAACTCCAGTTGCGATAATAACCAGCCGATGATGAAAAGTGGGATGCTTATCACAAGGCGGTGCTTGATGGAACTTTGCTTATAGTTGAACACATCGGCAACGGTGAGCCGGGCACTCCTGAATGCAGTATCCCCTGTTGTTATAGGGGCTGCAATCACACCGATAATGGCAAATATTGCTCCTACTCTCCCAAACCAGGTGGTGCTTATCTCGTTCACTATCCATGCAGGATTATGGCCGGCAGCAACTGTATCATTAAGGCCTTCTGTTCCGCCGAAAAAGGACATTGCAGCAGTGGCCCATATCAACGCCACTAGACTTTCGGCTATCATTGCCCCGTAAAATACATATCGTCCGTAACTCTCTTTTTTTATCGTTCGTGCCATCATTGGCGACTGTGTGCTGTGGAATCCTGACAAGGCGCCGCATGATATCACGATGAAAAGCATCGGATAAACAAGGTTATGGACGGGATCTTCGTGCATGTTGCCGAAACTGCTTAGTGTGAGTTCAGGGAGGTGGATGTTGCCCGTAAAGCCGTTGAAGAATATTGCACCGGCAACACCTATTGCCATCACCAGAAGCGCAATGCCGAAAAGCGGATATATCATCCCGATGATCTTGTTTATCGGAAGCAGAGTGGCTATTAAGTAGTAGGCAAATATTGCATAAATCCATTTTGTCAATCCTCCTTCTGTCAATGTGGCCAAAAGTCCGGCAGGGCCGGAAACAAAAGCAACCCCTACAAAGATTAGAAGTAAAAGAGAAAATATGCGAAGGAAGTTCTGAAATCCTTTCCCGAGGTATTTGCCTACGATCTCCGGTATGCTGGCACCTCCGTCACGTATAGATAACATCCCCGAATAGTAATCATGCACGGCGCCCATGAAAATAGCCCCCAGAACTATCCAGATGTATGCAACAGGCCCGTACATAGCGCCAAGTATCGCCCCGAAAATGGGCCCCAGCCCGGCTATGTTAAGGAATTGTATTGTGAAGACTTTCCAGGTGGGCATAGGAGTATAGTCCACACCATCCTGCATGCTTATAGCAGGAGTAGGCCTTGAATCATCAGCACCGAAAAAACGTTCCACAAAACGGCCATAAAAAACAAATCCTAATATGATGGTGATCAAGGCAATTATAAAAGTTATCATATTAACTGTGTGAAATTATAATGATGTTTGTTTTTGAAAGGGGCAAATTTATTAAAAAAATAGATGAGTTATGTATTAAGTATTAATAGTTATACATTTGTAATAAACTGAGAAGTATGATTAGCGTTTGTGTTCCTGTGTTTAACAGCCATATAGATGATCTTGTAAAAGCGTTGCATTATCAAAAAGTTAAATTAAAATATCAGGTTGAGATACTTGTTATAGATGATGCATCAGGCGAAGAATATCGATTGCATAACAGGGAACTTTCAAAGTATATTGATAACTACATTGAACTTGATAAAAATATTGGGAGATCACGCATAAGGAACCTGTTTGCAAAATATGCTTCCGGACAATATTTGTTATTTATTGACAGTGATTCTGTAGTTGACAGTTCGGATTTTCTTCGGGATTATTTTCATGTTTTGAAACTAAATGAAGGGAAAGTGGTGGTTGGCGGAAGTGCCTATTCGGGTGTTAAACCGGAAAAGAGTAAGATGCTGAGGTGGGAATATGGCCGAAAAGTAGAAAGCCGTCCGGCCAGCATCAGGAATAAAGATACTTATAGATCTTTTATTACAAAAAACGTCCTGATCCCATTAAAAGTGTTTGATAAAGTTAGGTTTGACGAAACACTTACAGGTTACGGGCATGAGGATACACTTATGGGATACCGTCTGAAAAAAGCGGGAGCAGGAATTTTGCACATAGATAATTATGTTATCAACAGAGAACTTGATACAAATGAAGAGTTTTTGACTAAAAGCAGAGAAGCCGTAGAAAGTTTGTTCACGATCCTTAATATCGTTAATGGTGCTCCTGACTTCATAGATGATGTAAAGCTGCTTATTTGGGTTAGGAAGTTATATAAAATGAAACTGGTTGAACCCGTAAAAGGTGTATTGAATATCTTTAATCCATTTATTGAATATGCATTAAGAAATGGTGTTTCTTCGCTCTTCTTGTTCAGTCTTTTTAAGCTGCATCATGCTTTGGAGATATGTGCAGGAACAAAAGCTGAAAAATATTTCAGGAATTAAGGTATCTAAAATTCGTTTTCCATTTATAAAAATAGTTAATCTTTCTCATAACTGTGTTTTTTGGTTCGGCTTTTGTTTAAAGGTGACGGAACAAAACATAAAAATAATATGGGAAAGATAAATCCACAAAAAGGTTCTTTGCTCGCCACATTTTCTGTCGCTTTGCAATTGCCCGGTAAAATGAGGGAGCGGGTCAGCAGAAGGAAGAATGACTGTGTGCACAGTTCATCAACTTTGTTAAATGGATTGTTTATCTCTGATAATTACTCAGGAGAGGCTTGGGCGCAAAAATGGGACATGGGAGCTGTTAAAATTGAAAAATACAATACACGGTATTATATCATTTCTTATGCCTATGTGAAAAATATAGGATCGGTAAATGTTCCTTTTTTCTGCAATTGATATTGTGAATTAAGGATTTATTTGCTTGTTTTAACTCTTGGTAACAAGTTGATTAAAAAGTTTGGCACGGTAGTTGCAATATTGTTTTTGGATTTTTTTCATAGATTTGGGTTAGGTTAAGGTGAAACGGGAGCATTCAATGGAGTGTTCCCGTTTCTGTTTTTTTATAACATGAAAAAAATGATTTTTATTTGTGTGCAATTCTTTTGATTTTATTCCTGATTTTTGATTTTTCAAAATAGTTTAACAATATGATAATTGCTTGAGGATAGTTTTGGCACAGTACTTGCAATTTTACTAACAGATTTTTTTCATAGATTTGGGTTTGGTTAATTGAAAAAGGGAGCAACAACGGTTGTTCCCTTTTTTGTCAGGATGAGGCCCTTACCAAACTATGAGTTTATACCGGGATATGATATTCCCTGTTAAACTTATTGTCCAATACATTTTCTTTTAATCTTTACTCATTGATGGCGGAAAGGATTCCGGTGATATGCCTCTCTTTTAACTTAATGGACAAAATTAAGCCTAAATTTAAAATATTTTTTTGGGTTAGACAGCAAAAGTGAAATCGCTTTTGAAATATATTGTATACATTGGTTCACGGGATCAATAGAAAGATGGGTTTTGTGTTTATCTAATTGTTAAGTTTGAACAGTTAAAACAGGTAACATGTTATTTTAATAGGTTTTATATTTTTTATGTTTTATTTTAGCACCTAAAATTTTTTCTGATTTGAGTTTTAAAAGGGTTTATATATTATTTTTTCTGACTATCATTTTTGCTCTCGGGTCTTATTCCCAAGTCTCAGAGTATAAGTTCAGATCGTTTTCGATAAAGGAAGGATTGTCACAATCTACCGTGCAGTCTATTTATCAGGACGAAAAAGGATTTATGTGGTTTGGGACAGATGATGGTATAAACCGTTTTGACGGCAGGGGATTTGTGGTTTTGAAGTATTTGAAAGATGGCAAAACCCATGCAATTAGAGGTAAGATAACAGGTATTGACGGAGATGGGAAAGGGGCCCTTTTTATTGCTAATTACGGTGTGGGGCTATATATATATGATATTAACTATGATAAGGTCAAAAGTTTCAACCATGTAGAAGGTGACAAAAACTCTTTGATAAGTAATTATGTTTACAGTGTTAAGTACGTGAATGATACTTCTGTATGGATATCTTCAGATGTTGGCATATCCTGCTTTAATCCCCAAAATAATACTTTCAGGAACTTTTCCGGTTTTTTGAATAAACACCCGGATGCAAAGTGTGATGGGGTAAGTTCTTTTTTTATAGATGGCCGGGGGCATCTTTGGATAGGAACAAAAGGTTTGGGATTGATGGAATATATTGCCGAAGAAAACAGGTTTGTTCCTTTTTATAATAAGGCAGGGAATATAAATACATGGGAGAAAAATTATATAAATGATGTGATTGGATATAAAGATGGACTTTTGGTAGTTTCTACTAAGTACGGCCTTTATTTTTTCGATCCGCAAACAGGGTTGTTTTTTGAATACAAGATACATGGAGTTGAGTTACAAAAAATGGCTCTTGATAAAAAAGGCGGTTTATGGATCGCTTCACGATTTGACGGCCTTTACTATATAAATAAGGATGAGCAGTTACGCCATTTTAAGAACCAACCTCAGGATCCTCGTTCCCTGCCGGAAGACCGTGTGGTAACTGTTTTTAGGGACAATATGCAGAGTTTGTGGTTAGGAACACGTTCTAAAGGGGTAGTGCAGGTAATGTTGGAAGGGAAACCGTTCAAATCGATATACCATGTGCCAGATCGTCCGAGTATAGCTGATAACTCTGTTTTTGCCATAAAGGAAGATAGTAACGGTGAGGTATGGATAGGGTCGATTAAAGGGTTAACTATATGGAACCCGCAAAAGAATGATTTTAGACGGGTTAAGTTGAAGGTTTATCGTAATATGACCAAGAATTTTTCTGTTTGGTCCATATTTTTTGATCAAAACAAGGTTGTTTGGGTAGGAACAAACAAAGGGCTGGTGAAATATGACAGAAAGAATGGTACTTTCCGGAGTTATCACATGAAAGCCAAAGATACTCACAGCTTGGTTAATAATGATGTGGCTTGCATTACAAGAGATAAAAAAGGAAGATTATGGGTGTCGACTCCGCATGGGGTAGGGTGGCTTAACGAGCGTACCGGGAAGTTCAAAAACTACAAAGCCGACATCAATAAAAATAATTCATTGAGCCATTCATGGGTTATGCAGATATTTTCTGATAGCAAAGGGCGGTTGTGGTTTGGTACCCGTGATGGGCTTAATGAGTACAATTTCGAGAAAGATGACTTTCGCTGTATCCGTTTTAGTAACCTAAGTTTTAACAGTAATAATGTTTTAGCCAACACTGTTACTTCTATAACTGAGAGTAAAGAGGGCTTGTTATGGACGGCCACGGAGAGTGGTATTTATGTTTATGACCCCAATGAAGACAAGATTATTGGTTTTGTGAAAGATGAAAATGGAAAATTTTTCGATGAATTTGCCAACGAAGTGCAGGATACGGGTGACTACATGTGGGTATCAACAAACAAAGGTTTGGTGTCGATAGATAAAAAGACCTTGGCTATTGAAGCAAAATATATGGCAAGTGACGGGTTTTATAGTGATGAGTTCAATATTGGCCCTTCGGAAAAACTGAATGACGGGTATTTATTGTTTGGTGGTGTTGCCGGTGTGGTAGGTTTTTATCCCGATAAGGTACATAAAAGCGATTTTTGTCCGCCTATTTACCCTGTGTCTGTGGCTCTGTACGGGGAAGAGGTAAAGCCGGATAACAAAGAGGTATTCCAAAGAACTGAATTTATAAGAAGTATGGTGGCGGCAAGTTCAATAACACTGAGCTATGATGAAAAAATGGTTACTGTTAGTTTTGCCGCACTCGATTACACCAATCCACAAAGGATATCATATTTTTACAGGATACTTCCCGTATCGGATAAATGGATATCTCTCGGGGAGAGGAATTTTATGACATTTATAAATCTTAATTCCGGGGAATATACGTTGGAGGTGAAGGCTACCAATGGGGATGGCATACTTTGTGATAAAAATATTAAAAGACTAAAACTCTATGTTACACCTCCATTTTGGATGGAATGGCGGATACATAGTTTAATTATTTTAAGTGTATTGCTTCTTATTGCTGCTGTTATCAGACATAGGGTACTTAGTATAAGGCATGAGAAAGAAAAACTGGAAGAGATTGTTCAGTTAAGGACCAAGGAGATACAGCAGCAGCGCAATATTGCCAACAGGCAGCGGGATGAAATAGCTCGCCAGAAAGAAGAACTGCAGGATTTTGCCGCAGAACTTGAAAATAAGGTTAGGCAGCGCACACGTGATCTTGAGGATGCAAAAATAAGGGCTGAGGAATCGGACAGGTTGAAATCTGCTTTCCTTTCAAATATGTCGCATGAGATACGGACACCGATGAATGCGATACTGGGATTCTCGGAGTTATTACTTGCAGAGGATTTTGATAAGAAAGAGCGGGAAATGTTTGCTCGCATGGTAAAATTGAATGGGGATGCACTTCTTAAGCTCTTAAATGATATTATTGATATCTCCATGATAGAATCAGGACAGTTGAAGTTTCATTTTTCCGATGTTAAGGTTTGTAATCTTGTGAGGGACATATTTTTCATGTTTAAAAATTCAAAACTTTACAAGGAGAAGGAACATGTAAAACTTGAAATCGTTTTAAAGGCTGATAGTGAGGTGGTCGTGAATACTGATGAGGACCGGTTAAGGCAGGTGATAACAAATTTGTTGAACAATGCTTTGAAGTTCACTAGTGAAGGCTGTGTTACACTTGGTTGTGAAGAGATAGACGGTTATATCCAGTTCTATGTGAGTGATACGGGAATAGGTATTAGGGATGAGTTAATGAGCAGGATCTTTGATCGTTTTTATAAAATAGAAAAAACAAAAAATATAATTTATGGCGGCAACGGCCTTGGGCTAACTATCACTAAAAATATAGTTGAAGCTCTTGACGGGAATATTTGGGTGGAATCGGAAGTAGGTAAAGGCACTACCTTCTGGTTTACTGTTCCTAAATAGGTTATTGCAAGAGTATTCAAATTATCATTCTGGTTATTTGCTCAAGTTTCGCATTTTATTTAAAAGTTTATAACTATTTGGAACACATTATTATGAATGCATAATAATCCCTTTGTGGTTCTTTGAGGTTTCTTCGTGTTTCTTTGTGAAATAGCTGTTGCACAGAGTTTCACAAAGAAGACACAAAGTATCACGGAGATGGAATTGATTTTAAATGGAAGTTTCAAAACTCTGATATTGAACAAAATATGAAAAATGCAGTTTGTTTTCTAATTCATTATCAATCAATTAAAAGAATGTGCGAAACTTTAGTTGTTTATATTTGGATTTAAACGTGATATTGGTATAACATTTTGTGCTTCTGCTCGTATATTCTGTTCAATTGGTTCATAAAATGATAAAGACTTTGATTAAAAATAGGGAAAAAATAAGCAAGGCTTTGATGTTCCTCTGGTTTTTATTAGTAGGGATGTATGGCTTTGCTCAAATTTCAGATATCACTTTCAGGAGGGTTACTTTGAAGGACGGCCTTTCACAGACTTCGGTATATTCAATTTATCAGGATTACAGAGGATTTATGTGGTTTGGCACCTATGAGGGATTGAATAGATATGATGGCAGGCATGTCATAAACTTAATGGCTAATGATAGTTTTAGCAATGAGAACAGGTTGTCGGAAGGGCCTATTTATGGATTAGACGGTGACAGGAAAAGCACTCTTTACATAGCTACTTATGGAGGCGGATTGGATGTCCTGACTTATGATGATCTTAAAGTTACTCATTATTTAAAGTCCGACTCAACCCAAAATTCAATTTCCTGTAACAACCTTTACGATGTAAAATATGTTAACGATTCAACCGTGTGGGTAGTTGGTGACCATGGTTTGTCAAAGTTCAACTCAATAAATAAAACATTTAATAATTATCCTTTAAATGGCGATGCCGGATCGCAGAATAGAATAATTGGCAGATGTGTGTATAGCGATGACAAAAATGGAACATGGGTTGGTTCTATTGGCTCCGGTATCTTTAAATTAAATGAGAAGACGGGCACGTATGAGAATTACAAAAATCCATTATTACACAATAAGGATAAGGATGTCGTGAGGGACATCGAGTTATACAAGGATAGTTTGCTCTTGTTGGCATCAAAGGAAGGGCTTTTTATGTTTAACCTCCGAACCCATTCGTATTCTAAATTCCCGCTGGAAAGCCGGAATCTGTTTAGTGTTTTTTCTGATAAAGAGGGGAATGTATGGGTTACGTCAATGTTTGATGGAGTATATAAGATAGAGAAGAGAGGGGGACTATTGCATTACAAAAATGAATATTGTGATAAATTCTCTTTTCCTGATAATATGGTTGTGGACGGGATGTGTGACAATGCCGGTAATATATGGTTTGCCACATACAATGAAAGTGCTATAATGATCAAAGGAGGCCGTAGCCCTTTTCTTCATTTGTACCATATCCCTACAAAGCCAAGTATAGCCAATAATTCCGTGTTCTCTTTCCTTGAGGGTAAAGATGAAAAGGTATGGGTAGGTACTCAAAACGGAATTACGATATGGGATCGTAAGAATAACACATTTGAACAGGTTGCTGTCAGATCGTTGGCAAAAGCTGAGGGTGACCTGAATGTTTGGAGTATGTGCTTTGATAAGGACCAAAGGTATGTGTGGATTGGAACGTCTGAAGGGTTGATCAGGTATGACACCAGGACTAAAAAGCAAAAAGGTTATTTCAGGGACACAAATGATGATCACAGTCTTATCTATAATTTTGTGACGCATGTTTTTGAAGACAGTAAAGGCCGGTTATGGGTTGCCACCAGATCGGGCCTGAGCAGGTATGATAGTAGTATAGATGGGTTTTATAACTATTATGCCGATGGAAAAGCCAATGCCTTGAGTAATTTGCTTGTTTGGCGGTTGTTTGAGGACAGAAAAGGCCGGATATGGGTTGTTAATTTGGGAGGTGTGAATCTTTATAACCCTGAAAAGGATAATTTTGAGGCGTTTAAATTTGAAGTCGGCAAAGACGGAATTCAGTCCAATGATTTAGTTGATATAATAGAGATAGGGGATGATATATACGGCTTGGCGACAAGCAAGGGGGTTTCGATATTTGATTATAAACAAAAGAAAATAATCAAGAATATTGGATTGAAGGATGGACTGGCCAATAGCTATATATATCGGTTTCTGCAAACCGGTAATGAGATATGGGTTTCGACGAATAAGGGGCTGGCTGTTATCGACAAGAGATCCTATCAGGTAAAAGGGCTTTATTTTGACCACGACGGATTGCAAGGTGACGAGTTCAATACTGCCGCGATAAAGTTAAGTGATGGTTATTTCTTGTTTGGCGGTGTAAACGGCATTTCCGGTTTTTATCCGGAAAAGATAAAAAAGTCAACTTATGAGCCCCCCATATATTTTACAGGGATGTCTGTTAATGGTAGAGAAATTTCGATACAAAACATGCAGGGGGAGAAAGATATGATTTTTGAACACGATATTGTTGCTGTCAAGAAAATGATATTTAATCCTGAAGAGCGTATTTTTTCATTGCATTTTGCTGCACTAGATTATTCAAGTCCGGAAGAGATAAAATACTATT